>CAYIQI010000051.1:0-4820 GCA_964365545.1 uncultured Candidatus Saccharibacteria bacterium | reverse complement strand
CCGGACAAAAGGAATACAACGGCGGTAATAATGAGGATAACGACTATTCCGCCCAACAGCGCATAACTCGCCCCTCTCGCATCCCGTATCCTGCCTCCTGATATGCGGATTACCCATGCAATCATGCCCGAATAAGCGCGGCCATACTCATCGGCTATGGGCGCTTGCTTTCGTTCCTGAAACGCTTCCGGATTCTCTTTTTTGTATTGGGAGAGGATATCCATGAATAAAGAAAAAACTCTATTTCGTCGGACGATAAAATGCCACTACCCCCAAAAAGACGGCGAGAACTATTGCGGCGATGACATCAAGGACAAAGATATTCATAAATAAACAATGAGAAACGCTTCACTTATGCCTCATCACATAGATGAAGGTCAAAGTGCCCAATATTCCCATGACTATATATACGATAATAAGATACTCCATAAGATTCACTTAAGATTTAAGCGTCGCAACGCCTACGATAAAGATGAGAACGCCGCATGCGGATCCGACGGCAAATGCAGATATGCTTACCGCGCCGGATGATCCGGGGATGAAAAACCCAACCACCGATGAAGCAAAAAGCAGTTTTGCGACATCCGCAAGGGTTTTCGCTATCAATTCAATCTGGTCTCGGTTGAACTTCATAATCCTGTCGCCTCTCCTATTCTACCAACCGCGCCAAAGAGCGTCAACTTCTGTTTTACGATTTCTTTCATCGCGGCGCTGGCGCTCGCGTCCAATTTGTACATCGCGGCCTCATCCATATCCGCGGCAAGAGTTTTTTTTAGCTCCCGCACATACGCTACGCGGATGTCAGTATTGATGTGGATGTTGGCAATCCCTGCGGCGATTGCCGCACGGATCTGACTATCCGGTATGCCGGAACCGGCATGGAGCACCAACGCCACGCGCTCCGGCACTACAGCGCGAATAGCGCGGATGCGCTCAATATCAAGCGCGGGCTCATCCAGCGATATGCCGTGGATGTTGCCTACGGCAATAGCAAGCCGATCCACGCCCGTACGACTGACAAAGTCAGCCGCCTGCGCGGGATCCGTATAATCCTCTTTCTTTACTTCAATCTTCTCCTGCTGGATTTTTGACTCTCCTCTTAAATACCCCAATTCTCCCTCAATATTTATTCTTGATTCTTTATTCTTTATTCTTGATTCTTTCTGCCGCGCATACTCCACGATTTCCTTTGTCCCCGCGACATTCTCCTCATACGGCAAAACCGACAAGTCAATATGCACAGAGTCGTATCCGGCATCAATCGCCTCTTTTGCCGCCGCAGCACTTTTCGTATGATCCGCGTTCAGAAATACCGGTACGGCAAAATCCTTGCGGAACGCATCTCGGATCGCAACCGCCTCATGCAAGCCCACATGCGCCCGCTCACCCTCGGATGTGCCGAGTATAGCCGGACTTCGCATTTCGGCACACACCTCCACAATCGCCCGCGCCTGATCCAGCTCGGAAAAGTTGAAATGCCCGGTTGCCCACTTTTCTTTTCCCGCACGCGATAGGATTTCTTTCAGCATCATAACCTTAAATCACATCACATCATTTGAGATCGATAACCAGGCGGCGCATTTTTGAGCAATTCTTGCAATTGCGGCAGAGTGAGCAGTCCCGCCCGCGCGCCGATGCCCTGTACTACGGACATAGAGTTGATCGGGCCCCACATAAGCGCCTCGGGCACGCTCTTGCCAAGCGTGAGCGCCACGGTAAATGTGGACGAAAACGCGTCTCCAGCACCCGTACGCTGAACCGGCGGCTTGGGATCCGGATAAAGCGGCATATGCCATGCGTCCTTTCCGTCATACGCATATGCGCCATTGACCCCGTCGGTAATTGCCACGATTTTCGGACCCAAATCCGCTATCATACACATCAGCGCTTTTACATCATTTTCTTTTGTCTCTATAATCCGCTGCGCTTCTTCTTTATTGCAGAAGAAAACCTCCGTCCTTTTATAAATCCCCGCCAGCTTTTCCTTGCCCAATTTCATCTGATAGGTACCGGGCTGGAACGCCAATTTGATGGAGGGATTATCCGCAAGATATTTTTCTATTTCCGGATACAGCGGCTCGGCGCCAGCGCCAAGCGATGACAAATAGATCCACCGGGGAGCGCCAAGAGCGGGCAGGCGATACGGATAATCCTGATGCTTCACCAAAATTGTCCTGTCAGAGCCATACCACAGCACATAATGGTAATTGGTTTTGTGTCCGGCGTGTGCCGCGATAAATTCGCTCCCTACGCGCTCTTTTTCAAACACCGCGAGGCATTCTTTACCAAAGTAGTCGTCGCCAATATTGGCAACGAGAGCGCTGGAAAGCCCGAGACGACTCGCGCTCACCGCCGCGTTGGCGCTGTTGCCGACCCCGGGCACCACATACACCTCCTCGTAGGGAATCTTGTCACCGAACCGCATACAAATCTCCTGAATATCATGGTCTATGTCAATATGCACCGACGGGTCTTGCAGTTTGATAAAGGCGTCCGTCACCGTATCGCCAATAGCAATAAAGTCATATTCTTTTATCATAGTTATTTTCGCGCCATTACTTTTTTTACCGCGTCTTTGATATGGCTCACGCCCATGCCGTAGTGCTCAATGAGCTCCTGCGGCTCTCCGGATTGGCCGAAACTATTCTGCACGCCGATAAACTCCATTGGCACCGGATAATTCTTGGCAAGCACCTCCGCCACTGCCGAACCCATGCCGCCGGTAACCTGGTGCTCTTCCACCGTGACTATCGCCCGCGCGTCCCTGGCGGCTTTGATAATCGTATCCTCATCCATCGGCTTGATGGAGGGATTATTGATAACCCGCACTTTGACGCCTTCTTTTTCAAGTTCCGCGGCGGCGAGAATCGCATTGTGGACCAGCGGCCCGCAGGCAATAATTGCAACATCTAATTTCGTGGAGGCTCGGCCTCCCATGGGAGGCCGAGCCTCCTTCGGCGCATCCCAAAAAATCTGCGCCTTGCCGATGTCAAACGGCGTTTTATCCGTGGTAAAAATAGGCGTTTTTTCGCGCGCGTAGCGCACATAGCAGGGGCCGTCTATTTTTGAAATGGCATAGGTTATTTTTGCCGCCTCCACGGAATCGCAGGGCGCCAATACTTTCATATTGGCAATGGGCCGCATAATCGCGATATCCTCAATCGCCTGATGGGTCGCGCCGTCCGGCCCTACGGATACCCCCGCGTGCGCGCCGCAGATTTTTACATTTGCTTCGTTATACGCAATAGTCGTGCGTATCTGCTCCCAGTTCCTGCCCGGAGAAAACATGGCATAACTTGAAATGTAGGGAATTTTCCCCATGAGCGCCATGCCTGCGGCGACCGACGCCATATTCTGCTCCGCCACCCCCATCTCCACAAACCGCTCCGGATATTTTTTCACAAACGCCTCGGTGCGCGTGGATTCCATGAGGTCTGCGCAGAGCGCCACCACATTGGAATTCTCATCCGCGGCCTGTACCAATCCTTCGCCGTAACCGTTGCGCGTGGGCTTTTGTTCCAGCGCGTTGAGATCTAAAATGTTTTCCGCGAGTTTTACTTTGGGATTGAGAGGCATAAGAAATTATCTCCGTTGATTGAAAATAATCACTACAAGGAGAATTATTATTAAAATACCTATGTCCTTGAGAGAGGCATCATTGATTGCTTTTTCTATCCAACTAAACGCGAACAGCCCTATAACAACAATACCAGTAATACTTGCCAGATAACAGATGCCTTTCAAAATCTGATAAAAGATAAAAAATGTCTCTGAATCATCATACAGGTATCCTTCTTTATAAATCAACTTTCTTGTTGACTTTAGGGGGAACGGCAAATAGTCACCGTCTTCTGGATACTCATGTGCTTCATATTTTATTTGTAGATTTCGCTCCCACTCCTCATTCAGTTGTCGAATGATTGCACCGACAGCGAACAGGAGTCCGGCAATTATGACGAAAAAATATCATATGTTACATAGCGATAATATACATATACCGCATAGAGAAGATAAAAAAATGAAGATAAGGGAACAATCGTCCACCCCTCACTAATTATTTTCATTCGGTATCGTTCTAATGAAATTCGCGCTCTCTCTTTTTCAATAAGCGCGCCTCGTTCCTCGTTA
The DNA here is from genome assembly GCA_964365545.1 of uncultured Candidatus Saccharibacteria bacterium. GTDB lineage: Bacteria > Patescibacteriota > Minisyncoccia > Sungbacterales > HO2-52-23 > 2-02-FULL-52-23. The sequence continues at coordinate 692 of CAYIQI010000051.1, read as the reverse complement.
TTGAGAGTTTTAGCATCGGTCATATTTCTTCCCCACCTGTTATGCCCTCACGCAGAACATTGAGTATATCCCATGTTTGATGCACCCCCGCCCATTTCTTCAGGTACTCCCAGTCAAGATCCGCTTGTATTTTTAGGATGGACGCTATATCCTCATATTGTTTTGCCGATTCCCCTTCTCTATACCATCGAAGTTTACTCAAAATAAGATCCTCAGGCGAGATAAAGTGCACCTCGTATCCCAGTATCGTCTTTCCAATACGACGCTTTAACTGACTCTCATCAAACGGTTTCCCGCCGATGGGGAAGAAATCAACTTTCACTCCTGTTACTCCGTCAATAAAGTTAAACTCGCCGCGCCGTTTCAGTGCCTCGTGCATCATTTGCTCGTCAATGTATCCTGCTTCGCCCAGCTCTCGAACCGCTGTGGCCAGCCGGCTAACATCCGCCTCCTTCAACAATACCACAATATCAATATCGGCGGTAAACCGCGGTCGCGCCCATACGAAAACGGCCATCCCGCCGGTAATTGCATACGGAATATCCAAACGCTCAAGTATAGTGGAAACCCTAATTAACAGATGGCGCGGGTCTATTTCCTCCATGTTTTCTAAAATCAATCTTATCTCTATCAAGTTCTTTCGCAAGCAGCCATAATTTCGCGGCGACTTCCAACTTTTTGTCCGCCGTCAT
>CAYIQI010000050.1:0-4829 GCA_964365545.1 uncultured Candidatus Saccharibacteria bacterium | reverse complement strand
ACGGCATCCAAAAAAGTAAAGGAGGAGTACCGGCGCCTGACGGAAAAAGTCGGCACGGAGTTTGCGGTTTTGATTGATGCGCCGCAAAGCGACCTTATGTTCGCAACCACGCCCGAAATTATGGAAGGCATTATGCGCGTGCGCCAAGGCAAACTCCATATAGAGCCCGGCTACGACGGCGAATACGGCCATGTAAAGATTTTTGAAGAAGGCGAACGCATAGCCGCAACGCCGCAAGCGTCGCTGTTTTAGCGGAGGTTCTTAATATAAAAATTTTCCCGCGCTCATGTGGCAGTTTTTACGCTCGGGATGCGGCTATTTTTTCTCTGGGGCGAAATCCAGCGCGCAGGAGTTGATGCAATATCTTTTTCCACCCTTGTCTTTGGGACCGTCGTCAAAGATGTGTCCCAAGTGTCCGCCGCAGGAGCGGCAGATGACTTCGGTGCGTCGCATCCCGTGGCTTATATCCTTGTGTAGTTCCACATTGCCTCCAGCCGCAACATCGGAGAAACTCGGCCAGCCGGTGCCGGAATCAAATTTGGCATCGGATGAAAATAGCGGCGTTTTGCACGCGGCGCAGACATATATGCCGGTATCGTGGTTTTGCAGGAGCGCACCGTTAAATGGCGCTTCAGTAGCTCGCTCGCGCATGACGCGGTATTGCTCCGGCATCAAGCGCGTTTTCCAATACGCGTCATCGCGCGTCGCGTCGTTTTCCATGTGTTGATGGTATCATGTTTCTCTGTGGTTGTAAGTAGCATGGGGATAACGAGTCATTGCACTTACCATGCGATCGCATGGTAAGTGCAATGATACGGCATGGAGGTCTTTTTTGGTGAAGCGGATAAAGAGCGTGCAAGAGCGATCGATTTTTGCGGAGCGTGAGAGGGTGTGGTACGCTTTTCTTACATGCGCAACTGGTTTCCCCAACTCAATCAAGTCATACTCGTCATCGTAATGGCGTATTTTGTGCTGACCGCAGCGGCCGGATTCCTGCCGCCGATCTACGCCGTATTTATTACGACTCAGATTACCGGAGCAACCGTTGCCAGCGTGGGGCTTGCGATCACGATTTACTGGGTTACCAAATCCGCGTTTCAGCTTTTTGTCGCGCGGTTTATAGACAAAAACCACGGTGAGATCGACGATTTTTATTTTATGATTGCAGGCGGGCTTCTGAATGCCGCTTTGATCTCGTTGTATTATTTTGCCGTTGATATTGTGCATGTCTATCTCTTGCAGTTTTTTATCGGCGTTGCGGATGCCATGGTGATCCCGCCGTTCTATGCGATTTTTACGCGCCATATTGATAAAGGGAAAGAGGGTTTTGAATGGGCGCTTTTTTCAAGTTTTTCCGTGGGTGCGGGATCAGCGCTGGGCGCGGTAATGGGTGGCGTGTTGGGCGCATCAATCGGATTTCGCGCGATATTTCCCATGGTTGGCATCCTTACATTTATCGCGACCATAATGCTCGCATTTCTTAAGCCTTATATCCTACCCAAGATTTCGGCACACACTCCGCGGATTTTCATCGGAAAGTAAAACGGCACCAAGGAGGTGCCGCGAGGGCTGAAATGATAACTATGATAAGGATCTGTATGTTTGCCCGCAAGCCGGATAAGCACCGGACGCCGGCTGTAGGTGGAGTTTCGAGGTGGTAATGGATAGAAAACCCCGCCGGAGCACCACACTCTTTTTATCCTCTCGATTGTTGGCGCAGTCGGGAGAAAGAGTCGCGGGCAAACTTCTATAGAATAGCGGAATCTAATCTCAATGTCAAATCAAGAGATCGTAAAAATTTTGAATGAGACGGCAGTCCTTCTGGATATGGAGGGCGTGGCGTTCAAGCCGCGCGCGTACGAGAAAGCCGCGCAGGGAGTGGAGGCATTAGACCGCGAAGCGGGAGAGATTTATAAAACCGGTGGGATTAAGGCACTCGAAGAAATCCCGGGCGTGGGCCGCGGCATTGCTTTGCATATTGAGGAGATACTCAAGACAGGGAGTTTTCGCGAGTACCGGTTGATGAAGAAAAAGACGCCGGTGGATATTGTAGGACTGACCGCGATTGAGGGCGTGGGACCGAAAATAGTGAAGACACTTTGGGAGAAACTGCGTGTGCGTAACATTGCGGATTTGGAGCGCGCGGCTGCCGCCGGCAAAATCCGCGTACTCCCGCGCATGGGCAAAAAATCCGAGGAGCGGATTTTGCATGGCATCGCGTTTCTCAAACAGTCCGGTGCCCGGCGGGCGCTGGGTCTGCTGCGGCCGGAAATAGACGGCATGGAGCGCATGATCGCGGCGTTTCCGGAAGCCGAGCGAGTCGTAGTCGCCGGATCAGTACGTCGCCGGCGCGAGACCATTGGGGATATTGATATCCTGGTCGCATCCGCAAAGCCGGAAAAAGTGACAAAGCGTTTTTTAGGGTTGCCGTATGTCACGCATATGTACGGGAGTGGTCCGACAAAGACAAATGTAAAATTGAAGAACGGGCTTGACTGCGATCTGCGCGTGGTGCCACAGCGCTCATGGGGCGCGGCGCTCAATTATTTCACCGGCTCCAAAGAACATAATGTCGCTCTGCGCGAAATCGCGATAAAAAGGGGCTGGAAATTGAATGAATATGGATTATTTCGAGGCAAGACCATGATTGCCGGGCGTACCGAGGAGGAGATTTACAGAAAACTCGGGCTTTGCTATATCGAGCCGGAATTGCGCGAGAATAAGGGTGAGATTGAAGCGGCACGCAAAAACGCCTTGCCTCGCCTTATTGACTACGGAGATCTGCGCGGCGATCTGCAGGTGCAGACCGACTGGACGGACGGGGAGGATTCCATAGAAAAAATGGCGCGCGCCGCCATGGATGCAGGACTAGAGTATATCGCTGTTACTGATCATACGAAAAGTTTGGCCATGACCGGCGGCTCGGACGAGAAAAAACTTTTGCGCCAGATGGCGGCGATAGACGCGCTCAACAAAAAATCCGGAGGCGCGAAGTTCCGGGTGCTGAAGGGCGCCGAAGTGAATATCGGCAAGGACGGGTCGCTGGATATCGCGGATGCGGTGCTTGCTAAATTGGATATTGCCGGCGCCGCGGTGCACAGTCACTTCAAGCTCTCGCGCGCAGAGCAGACGGCGCGCGTCATCCGCGCCATGGAAAATCCGCACATAGATATTATTTTTCATCTTACGGGGCGTATCATCAATAAACGCGAGGCGATTGATCTGGATATTGATGCGGTTATCACGGCCGCAAAGCGGACACGGATGGTGCTTGAAATCAACGCGTATCCGGAGCGCGCCGACATCGAGGATGAATATATACGCAAGTGCATAGATGCTGGGGTCAAAATGAGTATTGATTCTGATGCGCATTCAGTCAAACATTTTCAATATCTGGATTGCGGGGTGGCACAGGCGCGCCGCGGCTGGGCGGAGAAAAAAGACATTATCAATGCATGGCCGGTGGAGAAAATGTTAAAGATGTTGAAATAATATGCCGGTTGAGCGGTCTGCGGGCGCGGTTATATTCCGCGAGACAAAAAAAGGCAGAGCGTATCTCCTGCTTCAGCACGAAGATAGGGCGGATGCCCGCGCCGCAAAGCGTGTGCCGGGACATTGGGATTTTTCAAAAGGCCATTTGGAGAAGGGCGAAACAGGCGAGGATGCGGCGCGGCGCGAGATAAAAGAAGAGACGAAAATTGTCATCGCCCGTTTCATCCCCGGATTTAAGGAAACGATCCGTTATTTTGTGAAAGCAGGAGAAGAGCGGCGATTGAAGTTTGTCGTATTTTTCCTTGCACAGACGCGTGGCAGGAAAGTAGCGCTGTCCATGGAGCATCGGGGGTATGCGTGGCTGGCGTACAAAGACGCGCATCGGCGCCTGACCTACGCGAACGCAAAGGTAGTGCTGAAGAAAGCCGAGTACTTTTTGCACAAAAAAGGTGCGACATAAAAACTCCCTCCGCTATGCGGAGGGAGTTTTTATGCTGTAGCCCAATTCACTTCACGCGTTCTGCGATTTTTGCAAAAATCCCCGGGTGGTGCTCGGCGAGGTCAGCAAGGACTTTACGATCCAGTGCGATATTTTTCTTTTTCAGAGCGCCCATGAGAGCGCTGTAGGAAATATTACTTGATTTTGCTGCGGCGCCTATTTTTGTTTGCCAGAGCGCGCGGAAGTTGCGCTTCTTTTCTTTTCTGCCGGTAAAGGCATGGCTCCATGCATGCAGGAGCGCCTCGCGCGCCATGCGCTCTTTTGATTTTCTGCCCCACTTGAATCCCTTTGCCGCTTTAAGCAGTTTTTCGCGTCGTTTGTGGGCGGTGACGCCTCGTTTGACTCGGGTCATAAAAAGAATTTAATTTTGATGCAAATACGCGCGTATTTTTTTCGCGTGCGATCCGGTGAACATCCCCAGTTTACTGCGCCGCAGCTGCGTATGGCGCGACGCTTTGGCGTTGAAATGATTCTGCCCGGCCTTGCGATACAGCAATTTTCCGGTTTTAGTGACTTTGATTCTCTTCAGAACAGCTTTTCTCATAGGGTCTTAATTTAAGTTGTCATTCCCGATTTGATCGGGAATCCAGTTTAATCTTACGGGATCCCCGCTTTCGCGGGGGATGACACCGCGGTGTCACTTTTTCGTCACGATGGCAATAAACCCCTGGGGAAAGCGCCGGGGCGGGGATTCCAGGGTGAATGCTACGGGGATCATTTCAAGGAATTTTTTGAACCGGTCGAGCGCGAATTGCCCGTGCGCTTTTTCGCGTCCGCGCAAGCGCATATCCACCCGCACTTTGTCGCCGTCCTCCAGAAACTTTGCGATCTGTTTGGC
>CAYIQI010000049.1:0-4896 GCA_964365545.1 uncultured Candidatus Saccharibacteria bacterium | reverse complement strand
ACAAACGGCTTCGGCCCGACTCTGCCGCAAGGCAGAGGTAACCAGGGAAAAATTCAAGGCAAAAGTGCCTTGAATTTTTTCGTTAACTCCCCAAAGTCAGCGTCCGATAGATCGCCGAGTTTATGACTTAAACGACGGGCATCTATAAGCCGCAATTGTGATAAAACCGCAACGCTTTCCATCTTTCCGTCAAAAACAAACGGAAAGTAATATTTTGTCGTTTTCTGCGTATGGGTGAGTGGGATTGCCCAGAAAATCTGGTTGTTGAATTTTCTGAATATAACCACAGGGCGTAAAAAATCCTCACCTCCCCCATCCTGTTCAAATCCGACATTTACGCCAAGCGCGCACCACCAAATTTCCCACTCGTGAAAGAATGGACGCGCCGGTATGGCATCGACCGTCGCCTTCTTGCTATGCCACTTCAGGAAATCTTTTTCCATCAAAAAATTGTCGTTTAGTATCCTTCGAATTTTTTGGCGGTTTTGTGGGTGCGGATACGCTCCAGCGCCTTTGCCTCTATCTGGCGGATGCGTTCGCGCGTGACGCCAAACTCCCGACCCACTTCCTCCAGCGTGTGCGTAATGCCGTCTTCCAGGCCAAAACGCATCTCAAGGATTTTCTTCTCGCGGGGCGTCAGCTCGTTAATCACGGACATCAGCTGGTCCCGCAGGAGCCGGCGGCTGGCGTGCTGCAGGGGCGAGATGGTTTTCTCGTCCACGATGAATTCACCGAGCACCGAATCCTCGTCGTCTTCTCCCACCGGCGATTCCAACGACACGGTCTCTTGCGCGATTTTCTCGATATGCCGGACTTTCTCAATCTCCATGCTCATCTCGGCCGCGATTTCCTCACTCAAGGGCTCGCGGCCCAAATCCTGCAGGAGGCGGCGCTTGATCTGCTGATATTTGGAAATCGTCTCTACCATGTGCACCGGGATGCGGATGGTCCGCGCCTGATCCGCGAGCGCGCGCGTGATCGCCTGGCGGATCCACCAAGTCGCGTAAGTGGAAAATTTGTAGCCGCGCCGGTAATCAAACTTTTCGACGGCTTTGAAAAGCCCGATGTTACCCTCCTGGATGAGATCGAGTAGCGTGAGGTGCGGGGAGCGGCCGACATAACGCTTGGCAATGGAGACAACCAGGCGCAGATTTGCCTGCGTCAGGCGCCGGCGCGCCTCCTCGTCACCCTTTTCAATTTTGCGCGCAAGGTCTTTTTCTTCGTCCGCGGAAATCAAAGATATTTTCCCGATCTCGCGCAAATACATCTGCACCGAATCCTGCGCCAGCTGGTCAAAATCCATCGCCTCCTCGCGGGAGCGCCGCCCAGTCGCGGCCTGTTTTCTTGGGGGTTTTCCTTTGTCTTTGTTTTTGTCTTGGACATCCCCGATGAATTCCTTCGCCTCCAGCACCTCGATATGCTCGCGCTCGAACCGCTCGTATAAATCCTCCAGAAGCAGGATATCCTCCTCTATGGACGGAAAATAATACAGGATCTCCGAATAGGTGACAAACCCGCGGTCGCGGCCCCGCGCCAAAAGCGCGCGGATACTTTCTTCGGCTTTTGCGGCGGCCTCTTTCCTTGACGGCTTTGCTGCGGCTCCGGCGCGCGGTGGCGCGCCGCGGCCGGATGGCCGGGACGCGCGCCTCGAACGAGACGGCTTTTGGGGCCGCGTGCGGGCTGAAGACGCCTTCTTTTTGAGTTTTTGTTTTGTTTTCACCATATACTATACTCACCATACCTTACGCTCTGGAAAAAGTTATGCAAGCGCGCGCAGCCGCTCGGAAAGCATACGGAAATCCTCGAGGAGCGTTGTAACCGACAGATGGTCTCGTTCCCGTTCGCGCTGTTCAATCTCTCCGCCGAGCTTGCCCAGCCGGTCTTTGAGGGAAATTTTCTCAAGTTCGCGCACGCACAATCGTATCTCCTCGTCCGGATCGAAAATTTTTTCGCGGAGGATCTCGCCTCTGAACCGCGCATCCGCAAGATGCGCCGCCACATCATCAGCAGGCGTCTCGACGCTCGAGACGCCTGCGCCATTCGTCAACGCCGCAAAAAGCCTCTCCCGCACATCCGAGACAAAAATAATCTGGCTGCGGGACAGTTCTTTTATTTTTGATCCTTCAGCCGCACCGGCGAGCAACGCCAGCAGGCGATCTTCCAAAAGCTCGCGGCGCGCCGGCGGAGCTACCGGTTCTCCGGCGTTATTTTGATCCGCTCGGGAAGGCGCGGCGCGTCCCGCCATGCCGGTGCGTTGCAGATCCTTGCGGATCGCCTCCTCCGGCACTGCAAGGCGGCGCGCCAGATCCGCTATCCAATAAGATTTTTCAATCTCGTCCGCAAGCTCCGCGATCCACGGCAGAAGCAACGCCGCGATCTTTTTCTTGCCCTCGACAGCCGCCGGATTCTCCTCCCGAAACGCCTTATCAAAATAAAATGCAACCACCGGCTTTGCGCCCGCGACCGCATCGCGCCACGCCGCAGGATTTTCCCGCACCGTATCGGCAGGGTCTTTGCCCGAGGGGATCGCGGCAACAAGGCGCGTAAAGTCATGCTGCGCCGCGAGCGCGAGTGACCGGCGCGTCGCCGACTCTCCGGCCGCATCCGCGTCAAACGAGCATATCACGGTATCGCAAAGGCGCCGCAGGGTTTTCAACTGATGCGCCGTAAGCGCAGTGCCGGATACGGCGATGGCATGCTTGATTCCGGCCTGATGCGACATCACGCAATCCATATATCCTTCGGTCACAACCACGCTGTTCTTTGCACGGATCTCCTGCTTTGCTTTATCAAAACCATACAGCGCCCGCGACTTGTCATAGATCAATGTTTGAGGCGTATTGATATATTTTGCCTCTCCTATCCCGGCTTCCGGCTTCCTGTTTCCCGCTTCCGATTGGAAAATCCTGCCGCCGAATCCGATTACGCGGCTATTGGCATCGGTAATCGGAAACATAATACGCGAGCGAAACCGATCGTACCGCGAGGCGTCTTTATCCGAACGGATGGCCAGGCCAGCGTGCTCAACCTCCTCTGGCTTGTAACCTTTCTGCGCGAGCGCAGTCAGGAGAAAATCCCACGACGGGGGCGCAAACCCGATGCGAAAAGCGCGTACCGTCTCCTCCGCAATCCCACGGGATTTCAGATATTCTTTCGGCTCCGCGGTCAGCAGGAGCCGCCGTTCAAAGATGCTTGCCGCGGCATCGCATACATCATGCAGACGGTTGCGCTCGGAGCGCAGCGCCGGATTTTCCCGCGCAATCACGACTCCGGCGCGGCTTCCAAGCAGACGCAACGCTTCAGGAAAATCCGCGCCTTCTATCTTCATCACGAATTTGAAGATATCGCCGCCCTCGCCGCACCCGCCGAAACAATGCCAGGTCTGGCGCGTCGGGGACACGAAAAAAGAAGGCGTTTTTTCCGTGTGAAAGGGGCAGGCGGCCTTGAAATTGATGCCTGCTTTTTCCAGCCGCACATAGGACTGGATAAACTCCACGATATCCAGCCGCGCTTTGATCTCTTCCGTCGGCGAATGCGTCATATCCCCCATCATATACCCATTGGCGACAAAAATAAAAGGAGCGGATACCCGCTCCAGAACAGATGTTCGCATCGGCATCCCGACGCACTGGGGTGCCGATGCGATATACGCCTCCTATCCTATACCATGAAAAAACGAATCTTCTGCGGTAGAGCCGAAAGGAACGGCTTGTGCACGATCGCATTAAAACGCGCCCGTATATTTTCCGGTATCGTTAATCCGTCGGCTCCAGTCACGAGAATGATCTTCTTCCGACCCACATGCTGACTTCCTATCTCCTGCGCCCTTATCTCCTGCGCGAGGACAAACCCATTGACCTGCTGGCCACGAAGCGTGCTTGTCGTCACAACTCGCACATCCTCGTGCTGTTGTAGCATGACAAGTGCTTCAGACCCGGTTGAAGCGGTAAGCACACAAAACTCGTCTTCCAATAATGCCTTGATTGCCTCCTGAACAGAGTAATTCTCTTCAACCACCAAAACCTTCTGCCTTCTCTCTGACATATCCCACCTCCCCTGTAAAAGACCTAACCTATCCACTCCCCCAATACATACACGCGATTATACTCTAAAATAAATATCCTGTCAACTACCTCCGATACAGACTATTTTTATCTTCTCTCACGCCGCCAATGCAACATTTGGCCACCTCCTCTCGTATTGATTATAGACCTCCTATGATGAAGGAACTGATGACTAAATATCTTATTTATGCGCAAGAAAATCATTGGCAGTATCATCGTAATTGCCGCGATTGCGGTCGGCGCGTGGGTATTCACGCGCGACAATTATTGGTCCTCGGATAAGCCCTATAGCTCCGCAGAGCCGTCTCTTCCGTACGGATCGGGGTCCGACGCGGCATCAGTGCCTCCGGCAAACCAACAAGCCAGTCCGCCATTGAGCGCAAATACTGCGGTAAAAGAGTTTACCGTCACGGGTCAGGATTATTCTTTCATGCCTTCTGCGCTCTCCGTCAAAAAAGGCGACAGGGTCAAAATCATTTTCAAAAACATTGACGGATTTCACGATTTCAAGATTGACGAGTTCGACGCCGCGACCACACGCATAAGAGCCGGCGAGCAAGATATCATCACTTTCGTCGCGGACAAAGCCGGATCGTTTGAGTATTATTGCTCGGTCGGGAGCCACCGCCAAATGGGCATGAAAGGCACACTCACGGTCGCGGAATAACCATGGACAATTCTTCGTAAGTTATGAAAAAATATCTTCCTCTTCTCATCACGGCAATCGTTATCAGTGGAGCCGCGTTTTACGGCGGCGTGCAATGCAGATAACCATCACCGGCACTGCCAATCCGGACGGCAGTATCAATGCCCAATCAATTCAACTGCGCAC
>CAYIQI010000048.1:0-5005 GCA_964365545.1 uncultured Candidatus Saccharibacteria bacterium | reverse complement strand
GACGCGTCCGCGTGAGTCCGCGACCGCATCCGCGTCAGTCCGCGGCCGGAGTGGAGTTCCGCGATGGCAATCGCGGTCTCATCACAACTGGTTTCAATCGCAAGGATTTTCATGTTAGTATGAGAAGGAAATGGTCTTTGAAAAGTGATGCTATTTGGGGGACGCAATATGAGAGATATATTACATGAGAATGTCGGTCATGCGCAGAATTTGGATGAAGTATATCGAGGCGTCCTGCGCGCATTCCAGGTCTTAGATGCTGATGGTCCATCTCAAGCGTTTCTGTATGTTTCTGGCGTGATTACATCATACGGAGATATGCGCGTCAATCTTGCCGAAATGCTGCGGCGAACCGAGGAAATAAGAGTTTTGTGTGTCGACCGGCAGGTGTTTGCGCCGACATGCGTATTTCCCGAGCCGCTTGCTCAATGGATGAATGGTATGCGGTATCGGCATGAGGATTGGATGGCGTTTTGGACGAAGATCCTCTGCTCCGGCTATGTGGGTGGCGTGGTATTGACTCCCGGATGGGAGCGATCGCGCGGTGCTGACATGGAATACGCCATCGCGCGCAATCTCGGTCTCGCAGTGTACCGATACGACGACCGCGAGCTTTCCATCATACACGACGGCGTCTTATGACGCCGTTTTTTTCAAGCGTAATAAAGGCATACGGATGCGGATTGGCGGCGTCCGCGGCGTGCTCTTCGCGGCTGGTTTCCCGCCATTCGTCGGCGCGGTATTCCGGAAATCGCGCGTCTCCTGCAAAATCCGCCTCAATGAGAGTGAGATACATACGATGCGCGCGCGACAGAAACAGCGCGTAGATTTCGGCGCCGCCGATAATCATAATTTCTTCTGCGGTTTCTGCGGCGGCGAGCGCCGCGTCCGCGTCATGTACAATCTTGCATCCCTCGGCGCGATAACTCGGATCGCGCGTGATGATGATATTGGGGCGATGGGGAAGCGGATGCCCGATGGATTCGTATGTCTTGCGCCCCATAATGACGGGCTTGCCCCGTGTAAGCGCGCGGAAATGCGCCATGTCCGCGGGCATATTCCACGGCAGAGTATTGTGTCCCCCGATCACGCGATTGCGCCCCATGGCCGCAATAAGAGAGATCGTCATATTGATGTTGTTGAAAATTTGGGACGGACGAAAGAATCCAGAAATTGTTTTATTTGGGATGCAAACTCTTCTGCGGTGCCGTTGTTTTCTATGGTGGCATCTGCCATAGTTTCGCCGATGTGGCGGATGGCGCTTTCCGGCGCCAGATTTTCCTGGTGCATGAATTGCCCCCAATCCATGCCGCGCTCATCCGTGGTTTCCGCGTGCTCGCGGCGGCGCACAAAACGCGTCTCTGCGGATGCGGCAATATAGACGAGCAGTCCTCCGTGTTCACGCACCAACGGCTTGATTTCTTCTTCTTTGCGCAAGCCGTCCAAAATAATAATATCCGCGTCAATGTCGGTGAGGCGGCGCGCGGTAGCACCAACGAGGATGCCATCATTATGGAAAAGCGCGCGGATTGCGGTGGCAAGATTGGAGATGTTCTCGCGTGATTCTTCCTGATCCAGTAGATGTAAAATTTCCCGCCAGATGTCGGAGAATCTGACGGAGACAACTTTTTTGCCCGGCAGGAGGCGTCTGACCAGGCGGATAAAGAGCCCCTTGCCCGCGCCCTTTTCCGCGACTGTTGCGATGATAAGCGGTCGGTTCATGCGCCGCATCATAGCGCGATTTTGATAAAAAAGAAAGCGGCGTCCCGATGCGTCGGGACGCCGCATACACTCCAACGGCGCGCATGGGATCAAACGATACGCCGGTCACCACTCCGGATTTATCGGCACGATACTCGCGCGATTGCGGTAAACGCCCGGACGCGGCGCGCTCCCCGGCGTTGCATAAATATAAAGATCAGCGACATGCATCCCGGGCTCCACCAAAACCCGTTTTGCGGAGATCAGGATCTCAAACGCGCGCTTCCCGCATGAATCTTCATGATCAAGAAGCGCGGTGCTGTGAACGGTTCCCGGAACCAGCCACCGCAAACGCCCGGTATGGCCTTTGGGGATATGGGGTTGTTCTGCGGCGCTGATCACTAAGAATTGATTCCGCTTGAACCAGCCGCCGGTCCAGGGAACCTCTTCTACTATCTGGGGCAGCGTGTAGATATGGGGGTCAAGGCATGGAATCATTTCCCATCCGTTACGATGATGGATATCGCTTTGCGGCAAGAGATGTTGTTTTGCGCGCAATATCGTTATCCCCGCGTGCAAATGGATGACATCCGCCAGATGCGCTGAAGACATATACCCCGCATTGGCGAGCGCGATGAGATTATCTCCGGCGCGCACAACCATGCCGTAGGGCGCCCAATTCATGATCGTAACCATTATGCGGTCACGCCCACCAACCGGCGCTCTGCGTATTCCCACGGCATTACCGCCCAAACGCGCCCATCCGGAACGAATGTGCGCGGTGGGCGTCCCCTCGCGCAAAGAGTGCGGGATGTCGACTTCTCCGCGCGCCATGCCGCCCGGGTACAGCAGGATACTTCCGTCATTTCTTTGATTCGATAAACCGAGGATGGTACTGGCCTTCGCAAGCGGGACATCGCACCAGTAGAAAGATGTTCTCATTCAGGAGCCCTTTCTCCGAAGTTTAGCGCCATGCACAACATAAGAACGGATTTCTTTATATCACGGAACAAGCAGGAGCGCAACCAATCCGCCAAAAAATCCGCTCCGAAGCCGGGGCGGATTTTGGTAATCTTTTTACGGCGTCACAACACCTCAATCCCCATGCTGCGCGCCGTGCCCTCGATGATTTTCATCGCGGCCTCTACGCTCTCGGCGTTGAGATCCTCCATTTTGCGCTCGGCAATCGCGCGGACATCGGCGCGTTTGACCGTGCCGACTTTGGCGCGGTTGGGCGTACCCGAGCCCTTTTCCACGCCCGCGGCGCGCCGCAGCAAGTCGGATGCCGGCGGCGTTTTGAGCTTGAACTCAAACGAGCGGTCCTCATAAATAGTAATCTGTACGGGTACGATCTCGCCTTCCATCGCGCGCGTCGCGTCATTATATTTTTTGACGAAATCGCCGATGTTGATGCCGTGCGGCCCGAGCGCGGTGCCCACCGGCGGCGCCGGAGTCGCTTTACCCGCAGGGATCTGGAGCGTGACCATGATTTTGATTGCTTTTGCCATGGTATCTCTTTTAACGAGGAGTTATAGAACGAATCTGCATAGGCCAAAACAATCCTCCCCATGGAAGGGCGAAATATATTCCCATAAGTACAGCGATGAGGACATACGATAATAATAAGATAAGGAGAAATTTCAACATGATGTTTTCCGATTATAATTTTTTTATCTGTAGCGAGTCCAACTCCACCGGCGTGTCGCGGCCGAACATATTGACCAGGACTTTGATCTTGCCCCGATCTTGATCCACCTCGGATACTTTGCCGTCAAAATCTTTGAACGGCCCGTCCGTGATTTTGACCGGGTCCCCGACGGCAACTTCAATTTTGAATTTCGGTTCTGCCTCACCCATCCGATGCAGGAGGTCGTCGATCTCATCCTGCGAAAGCGGAGCGGGGGTGGTGCCGGCGCCCACGAATCCCGTGACGCGGGGGGTGTTGCGCACCACATACCACGAGTCATCGGTCACGACCATTTCCACGAGCACATAGCCAGGGTAGATTTTTTCCTCGATGACGCGCCGCTTGCCGTTTTTGATCTTGATCTTTTTCTCCACGGGCACGAGCACATTGAAAATTTTGTCCTCCATACCCATGGATTCAATGCGCTGTTTAAGATTGCGGCTGACCGCGTCCTCATACCCGGAATAGGTATGGATCGCGTACCAATTTTTACCGAATTCGCTGGTCTGTTTTGGCATAGGGTTAGCGTAGGACGAAAGTATTCAAAATAAACTGGAACAGATAATCCAGCCCGCCGAGGAATATCGCGAGTGTAGTACTGATGAAAATAACGCTCGCGGTGTAGCGGATGGTTTCCTCGCGTGTTGGCCAGCGCACTTTTTTGAGCTCCACGCGTGATTCTTTGAGGAATGTGAGGATGCGATTGGGCATAAATAGGGAGTTTTCGGGTTTTTTAAAAGCCCCGCAGGGCTTTCTCTACTAATGAAGATTATATCCTATCTCACGGTTTGAAGTCAAGAATGTTCCTTGCAATAATCTGTTCTACTACTATAATGCATAATGTTGCATATCGGGGTGCATGCTTTCAAGAAGGAGATCTGGGATGCAGTTTTATGGAGATGTTTTAGTTCTTTTCAGGGGTAAGGTCATCAATGAGGAGGTCTTTAAGAATTACCGCGCACAATGGGGGGAAACGAACAATTCAGGGAGGCCAGAGCATGGATACCGTCATACGGACTATACTGATGAAGAGATCGTCTGCGCTCTGATGGATAAGTCCGTGCCTTTTCTTGTGTTTCAGGCGGAAGGGACGCCCATGGTGCTTGATGTGGAGTTTGCAAAGTTTCAAGATCCCATGCTTGGCTTCGACTATGCCGATTTTGCTCTCCGAATGGTACCGCAAGAGGGCGCCATACGTCGGGTTGTGCTTTACGCAGGGACTCATATGGCAGTAAATGCTTTAGTGCATACAGAGGACGGTGTTTACGCGGATTTGGGAAACGGCAAGCTCCGTTTTGAGCTTTTGTATAAGCCGCCGGATGGGGTATTGGATCCGTTGGCTCAGGCGACTTCCGGACCCTGTCTGAATGAAGATCTGAAGAAGCGGAAAAAGATGTTTGTTCGTTAGTGCGTCCCAGTGAGGTAGTAAAAAGCGAAGGCCCACAGACGTGTCTGTGGGCCTTTCACAATCAAGATATTGGTTACGCTAAATATCAAGATTTTTCACCGCAGTCGCGTGGGTTGCCTATTACACCTTTTGGATTTTGAGTTGCGGGATTTTACGGAAGTCGCGGATGTTTCGGGTCAGGAGAGTACTGCCGGTAAAAAGCGCGGTTG
>CAYIQI010000047.1:0-5137 GCA_964365545.1 uncultured Candidatus Saccharibacteria bacterium | reverse complement strand
AGCGGCATGAGGCCCGAGATCGCCGCCATATTGACGAACGCCTGACTCATAATACCAGTTGCAACCCCGGCAGCCAAGAGCTTGCCAAAAACATCCGGCGCGCGGCGCGCGATTGAGAGTCCCTTGGCATAAAAGAAAAAGAAAAACGCGAGCAATGCCATTGCGCCGATAAATCCCATCTCTTCGCTGAAAACCGCAAATATGGAATCGCCCATGGGTTCGGGCAGATACAGGTATTTCTGCACGCTGCGCCCGAATCCCAGGCCCCAAAATCCTCCGGATCCGATAGCGAGCGATGCCTGGTTCATTTGATATCCTGCGCCCAGAGGATCGCTGCCCGGGTTAAAAAATATGAACAGGCGCGAGAGGCGGTATGGCGCCAGCTGCACCAGCAAGAGGAGCGCGGCTACACCCAGAAGCAGGAGCGTGATGACTTGCGATGTTTTTCCGCCGCCGAAAAAATAGAGAAGTCCGGAGGTCATGACAATGACAATGAGCGTTCCGACATCCGGCTGCATGGCCAAAAATACTCCTACCACGCTCACCATCAGCGCAAAGGGCAGCATGCCGTACGAGACGCTTGCCACTTCCCTGCGCCGCGCGTCAAGCCAGCTTGCAAGATAAATGATAAACGAAATTTTTAAAAGCTCTGAGGGCTGGAAACTCATAGGGCCTATTTTGAGCCAGCGCGCCGCGCCGCCGGACGCGAGCCGCAGATGCGGAATAAAAAGCAATGCCATGCACGCAAAAGAAATAAGCAGGAGCGGGAGCGCTAATTTCCGCCATGTCCGGTAATGGATGCGCGATGTGATCGCCATGGCGATGAGCCCGACTCCCCCGCCGATCGCAAGCTGGCGCAGGGCGTATCCGGTGACTGACCCCGTATTTTTATACGCCAGCACCATGGACGCGGAACCCAAGATGAGAATGCCGCCCGTAAAAAATATGAGCGTCATGGCGAGCAGTGATTTATCGACGGTGTGCGCGGTCATACGCATTATTTTTTCTTGCGAGTTACTTTTTTTACGGCTTGAACAAATTGATCGCCGCGGTCAAACTCGTTGAGAAAAAGTCCAAAACTCGCGGCACCGGGCGACAGCACGATATAGCCGCTTTTTCCCGCTTCTTTCCATGCCGTAGCCACGGCTTCTTCCATGGAGCGCGCGAGGAAATATTTTTTTGAACTTTGAACTTTGGATTTGGATTTTAGACGGCGTGATTCTTGATTCTTAACTCTTGACTCCCGTATTAATATATCCGTTGCGGTGCCGGGCAAGAAAACCGCCGCATCAACATTTTTTTCCATTTCTCGCGCCATTGTGCGGAAATCAAGTTTTTTGTCTTGTCCTCCGGCAATGAGAATGAGTCGATGGCTCGAGCCTGCCAATGCGCGGAAGCGACGGATCGCGGCGATCGCCGCATCGGGAATCGTCGCCGTGGTATCATTGATAAATCGCACGCCGCGGACCGTCGCAATGAGTTCCTGCCGCGCCGGGAGGCCTTTATGTATACGGACGGTTTTTGCGATCGCCGCATCGGGAACCCCAAAATGCCGCGCCACCGCAATGGCGAGCGCAACAGACGGCCGGTAGTGCGCGCCGAGATTCCGATCAACGATTCCCGACATTCCAGCATTCTCGAGAATGGGAGAATATTGTCGGGATCCCAAAGGAGTTGCGGCGGCGACCGTATGCATATGTGCGGGCGCGCGCCGAACGAGCCGCCGAAGCCCCGCGTCCTCACTATTGATAAAAAGATGGTTGCCGGGTTGCTGAAACCGGAAAATTGCCGCCTTTGCTTGCGCGTATTCATGCATATCCCGATGCCAGTTGAGATGGTCGCGCAAGAGATTGGTGATGACCGCGATGTGCGGGCTTATCTTTTCCGCCGCCAGATCCTGCAGTTGAAAACTGGAAAGTTCCAGCACCACGAGATCCCCTTTTTTTATACGCGGCAGGATAGCGAGGACGGACTTGCGGATGTTGCCGCCGTAATGCACTCTATTTCCGAATTTTGTTTTGAGCAGTTTCCAAATGAGGTAAGTCGTCGTAGATTTGCCGCGCGTACCGGTAACGCCGATAATTTGCGCCGGACACATCGCAAAGAAAATACCCATATCGCTCGTAATCGGAATACCTTTGGCATCCGCGGCTTTGAGATACGGCGAATCAAGCCGCACGCCCGGGTTTTTGATAATGACATCAGCCGCGAGAAAATCCTGCGTGTGATGCTTGCCCAGCACATAGCGGATGCCTTTCAGATGCTGTAGGGCACGGATGGTCGGCGCCAACTGGCGCGCCGTACGCAAATCTGTGACCGTAATCTTGGCTCTACGCCTAGCCAAAAATTCCACGGCCCCGGCTCCCCCGCCGTGGAGCCCCAGCCCCATCACCAGCACTTTTTTACCTGAAAAAGACATTGTTTCTTCCATATACATGACCATTATCAGCCAATATCGGAAAATAGAAAAGGGGACGCTTGGTGCGTCCCCATGATGATATGCCTGTTACTTGATAAATCAGATTACGGAAAAACCGCATCAATCTCGTCGGCTTTGGCGATGAATATGAATCCCAATGTGCCGCCGAGTTCCATGATACGTTTTGCAACCACAGTATCAACCTCAACCTCCGCATTCATCTTACGATATGCGGCCATGCGCGCTTCAGCCGATCCCCACTCCGCGATCACGAGGATCGTTGGTGTTGGCCCCGCAATCTTATGCAGTCGCGTTCCGCGAGCACCGGGCTCTTTCTGAATAATCTGCGACAACTCGCTCCAATAAGCGGCGTACTTTAGGAGCGCATCATCAGACGGAAAACTTATGGTGAAAACAAGCCGAAAGGGTCTGGGTGGCGACTTGGCTGGCCGCACCTCTCTGGACGCCAGCACGGCCTCCACTTCTTCAAACGATTTCTTGGGATAGAATATCCTGACCATTGGCTCTCCGCTCTCTTTCAGGAGATAGATCACGGGTTCCGGGCCGTATCCTACATCCTCTTTTCGGAGAGCGAAATCGTGGATCCTATCCCACCGAACATGGACATGGCACTCGCACTCCCCCGACGGCGCTTTTTTGCCGCGCAATACCGGGTCGCCGCCATCTTCCCCGAGATGGATCGTCCCCAAGATATTGGACGAAATATCCGGATCCTCCCCTTCACGACATGCGATGACGGCATTGCCCAGACAGGCAAGTTTCTCAAGCATCTGTTTGATGCGCTCGCTCGGCGGGCCAGCGTACCTGCTCTTTTCAAAGACCTTGACGATGTCCTCGCTCATACTCTCCTCCCCTGTGTAGCGTTTTGTGCGCCGATCCCATAATCAACGCCCATTCCGTAATCAATTAGGACATAGAAAAGATAGCACATACTTGTGCTCTTTGTCAAGTTCACGCCTGATGCGCCTCGTCTATCCTTTTCTCAATACCTGTCCCGCGCGGGCACCGGTGTGTTTGCCTTGCTCCACCGCGATTTTGCCGTTGACCAGCACCCATTCAATGCCTGCAGGATACCGGTACGGGTTCTGGTAGGTTGCGCGGTCGCGGATGAGGCGCGGGTCAAAAACAACAATGTCCGCAAAGTTGCCTCTGGCAAGGACGCCGCGCCGCGGGATGCCGAGTACTGCCGCCGGCGCGCCCGTAATTTTGACAATCGCTTCCTCGGGCTTCAAGATTTTGAGGTCATTCACCGCGCGATGCCAGAAATGCGGGAACGCGCCGAATGACCGGGGATGCGCGAGATCCCCGCTCCGTACCGCCTCTTGCGACAGGGCAAAGCCGTCGGACGCAATTAGGCCGTTCGGATCTTTCATCGCGGCAATCGTATTTTTGTTTGCAAGCGTACGGCCGATAATTTCCACTCTGCCTTCATTGCCGCGCACGATCTCCAGCAACGCCTCTGCCGGCGGTATGCCCATCTGCTCGGCGATCTTGGCAAGTGTTTTGCCGACAAGAGATGCGTGTTTTGCCGCAATCACCATGATGCGGTCGTAGTGCAGGGTGCTATATCCCAGCGCCTCCACGATTTTTTTGCGCTCCATTTGGCTATCGATCCGTGCGAATAAATCGGCGAATCCTCCGCGGCGCGCCCACGCCGGAATCAGGAGATACAGCGGCGAGCCGGTGGTGCGATAGGGTGACGCATCAAACCAGATATTCAGGCCGGTTGCCCGGGCATGGGTGACGAGATCAAGGGCTTTTTGTGCATGAGGCCAGGACTTGCGGCCGATGACTTTGAAATGGCTGATGGCAATGGGAACGCCCGCCTCGCGGCCGATACGGATTGCCTCATTTACCGCGCCTAAAATCTCCGTGCCTTCGCTCCGCAGATGGATTTTCAAAATGCCGCGGCCGCCGGCGAGCGGATACGCAAGCTCGATTAGCTCATCCGTCGTGGACACCCGCTCGTGTCCATAGGCAAGTCCCAAAGAAAACCCGAACGCGCCCTCATCGAGCGCGCGGCCGAGTAAAAGCACGATTTTTTCTTTTTCTTCGAGCGACAACGGCTCTGCGCTGTCGCCCACGATGTTGCGGCGCAGGGTGCCGTATCCTACCAGCGTCCCGAAATTCACGCCCAGGCGCATTTTCTCAACCGCAGCCAAGAATTCATCCATGCCGGTCCAATTGATCCCGATCCGGGAAAAATCCGCCCACTTGGAAATACTGCGGATCGCGTCGGCTGATACCAGGGGTGCGAGCGATGTTCCGCAATTGCCGCCGATCACCGTGGTGACGCCCTGCATCACCATGCTCTCCATCGCCGGATACTGAAACATTGTCAGGTGCGTATCCGAGTGATTGGTGATGTCAATGAATCCGGGCGTCACATAGTTGCCTGCGGCATTGATCTCGGTTTTTGCGGTGGCGCGGTCGAGCGCGCCGATAGCGGCGATCGTACCCTGCTCAATCGCGATATCCTGTACGCTCGGCGCGGCACCAGTCCCGTCCAGCACCAATCCCGAACGGATGATAATGTCATAAGCCATGCTTTTATTATACGCCGTGTCTGATGGTGAGACAATAGATCCGCTACGCAATAATTGAGGAAAAGAAAAGTCGCGCGGGGCAAACCCCCCCGCGGGAAATAAAGGGGGTTATTTAGCGTAACCCGGCCCAAAAAACCGTTTTTTTGGGGAT
>CAYIQI010000046.1:0-5275 GCA_964365545.1 uncultured Candidatus Saccharibacteria bacterium | reverse complement strand
GGGCACTTGATACCCTCGGGCGCGTCGCCGAGCGTGGTAAGCTTGGGAATATCTTTTTTGGCGGCGATGTCGGCACTGAACGGCGTATAAAAATCACGCATTGTCTTTTCATACTCGCGTGTGCCTCCGGCAATTTCGTCCAATTTGTCTTCCATCTCTGCGGTGAATGAGTCGCTGATGTATTTGGCGAAATTATTTTCCAAAAATGTGCTTACGACCTCTCCCGTATCGGTGGGGCGCATATTGCGCGCCTCATTCTCCACATAGCCGCGGTCATGGAGGGTCTTGATGATTGACGCGTAGGTGGAGGGCCGGCCGATGCCGCGCTTTTCTAATTCTTTGACCAATCCGGCTTCGGAGTATCTCCCGGGCGGTTGGGTTTGTTTGTGTTCGTCTCTGATATCAAGCAGAGTGAGCGCCTCGCCCGCCGAAACCTGCGGCAACTCAATATCTTCCCCTTTGGCGTGCGGGTCGGCTTTGAGCCAGCCGTCAAAAAGCGTGCGTGAGCCGTTCACAAAAAAGTCAGGGGTGGCGGTTCTATCGCCGACCCGTGCTACGATCTTTGTTTTGAGTAATTGTGCCGGCGCCATCTGGCTCGCGATGGCTCTCTGCCAGATCAACTGATACAATCGATGCTGTTCTTCGCTTGTTCCGGCGCTGGCAATGCTTGCATTGGTCGGCCGGATCGCCTCATGCGCCTCCTGCGCATTTTTGCTTTTGGTTTTGTATGCCTGTGCATGCGTATAATTTTTGCCGTATTTTTTCTCCACCGCCGCAAGAATCTGCTGTTGAGCGGCCATGCCCAACGCCACGCTGTCCGTGCGCATATAGGTGATGTGCCCCTCTTCGTAGAGTTGTTGAGCGATGCGCATGGTGCGCGACGGCGACATACCGAGTCGTGAGGATGCCGTTTGCTGTAAAGTGGAGGTGGTGAAAGGCGGGCGCGGGGCGCGTTGCATCGGGCTTTGCGTAATATCTTTTACCGACCACGCGTTTTTTCTCGCGCGCGCGAGGATGGCGTCGGTATCGTCCTGTGTCTTTGGCTCTACGGAGCAGGTGAGCGTAAGGGGGATTTTCTTGCCGGTTTCCGCATCCGCAGTAATCACCCAAAAATCTTCCGGCACAAACGCGCGGATTTCCCGCTCGCGCTCCATGAGGATGCGCAAGGCCGGCGATTGCACGCGGCCTGCCGAAAGCCCGTAGCGCACTTTTTTCCAAATGAGTCCGGACAGGTCATAGCCCACGAGCCGGTCCAGCACGCGGCGCGCCTCCTGGGCGCGCCGCAGATTCTGGTCAATCGGCCGCGGATGCGCGATCGCGTTTTTTACCGCGGCCTCGGTAATTTCGTAAAAGACAACGCGCTGGGCATTTTTCAATCCGAGGGCAACAGCGACATGCCAGGCGATTGCCTCGCCCTCGCGGTCCGGGTCGGTCGCCAGCAGTACCTCGTCTGCGCGCCGCGCGGCGAGCCGCAACTCGCCGATCACTTTTTCTTTTCCTTTTGATATCTCGTAATGGGGGACAAACCCCGCCGCAATATCAATCGCGTTTTTATTGCTTTTTGGCAGATCGCGGATATGCCCTACGGATGCTTTCACCGTAAAGCCCGGCCCGAGGTATTTATAAATGGTTTTTGATTTTGCGGGCGACTCCACGATGACAAGTTTCATATTTTATTTTTCTATTATATTTTTTGATAAGTATCACTGCCAAGGTTTCGTATCATGCCCTTGAGTTCGAGCATGGACAGGAGTGACAAGAGTGCGCCGGTCGTAAATCCGGTTTTTTGCCGCAGGGCGTCGACGGTTGCAGGATCGGCAAGCAGCTGCACGAGCGATGCTTCATCTCCCGTGAGCGCCAATGCCGCATGATGGCGCATTGCGCTTGATCCGTCAATACCCAGCTCCTCTAGGATGTCCTCGCCGTTGGTCGCGGCTTTGGCGCCTTGTTGGATCAGGCGGTTGGGTCCTGTTGAGGCGGGAGAGAAGATGGAACCCGGCACCGCAAACACGTCGCGGTTTTCTTCGAGTGCCATGCGCGCGGTAATGAGGGCACCCGACTTTTCGCGCGCCTCCACGACCAGCGTGCCCTGACAGAGGCCGGCGATAATGCGGTTGCGCATGGGGAAATGTTCTTTGACCCCCGGGGTTTCGGGCGCGTATTCGGAGATGACCGCGCCGCCATTGTCTGCGATTTTTTGCGCAAGCCCGCGGTTTTCCGGGGGGAAAATCGTGTCCTGATCCACGCCGCAGCCGAGCACCGCGATGGTTATCCCGTGATGCGCCAGTGCCGCCGCGTGCGCCTTTGCATCAATACCCATGGCAAGGCCGCTTACGATCGTGATGCCAGCGGACACGAGTTTTTCCACGATAGATGCTGCCGCTTCCAATCCGTAGGGCGTGGGCCGGCGCGTACCCACGGCCGCAATGGCGTGTTCGGGCGCCAGGATGTTTTTATCGCCGCGGCCGTAGAGCATGATGGGCGAGTAACTGATTTCTTTGAGCAGCGGCGGAAAAGCCGGATCATCGTCTGTGACAATCCAAATATTGCCGCGGATAAGTTTTTGCATGAGGCGATCCGGATCAATGCTCTTTTTGTGTGCGGCAATCGCGTCTCGCGCCGGAGATTCAATGCCATTGATGCGATACGCCTGATTGCTCGTGTTCCACGCGGACGCAAAAGATCCGAAATGCTCGCGCAACGCGCGCAGAGATGCGGCGCCGACATTGGGGATAGCATTGAAAGCATTGAGAAATTTTATTTCCCCGATATCCATTGGTGTGTAGTGTACTATGGACCCGTGAACCTCGGCAAATAATCTTGCATCAAAATACTTTCATCACAACAGTAGTACGATAGTACTATTGTTGTGATGAAGATGAATTGGTGTTTGGAGAACCACTGGGTATCTTGTTAAAACTCTTAGAAACTGTTGAAAAAGCCTTCTTCGTAACGAAATCGCAGGATTTCGTGCGAAACAAGGAAGGACGAGGAAGCCGTATATGAGGAATATACGGCGACGAGGACTGACGCAGTCGCAACCGAAATCCTGCGATTGCAGTAGGAGAGGGGCTTTTTCAACGGTTTCTTACATATTTTCCGTCGCATCGCCGATCATTTGGCAGTACAAATTCAATCCGACTTTATTGATGGCGCCGGATTGCTCGCGGCCGAATACATTGCCCGCTCCGCGGATTTCCAGATCGCGGAGCGCGATGTCATATCCGTCCCCGAGCTGGGCATATTCTTTGAGCGCTTCCAGCCGGCGGCTGCCTTTTTCCGTGAGATGTTGCGGCCGATAGAGGAAATAGGCGAAGGCTTGCGTCTCGCCCCGACCAATGCGGCCGCGCAGCTGGTGCGCTTGCGCAAGCCCGAGGCGCGCCGCATCATCCACGATGAGCGTATTTGCCGATGAAATATCCAATCCGTTCTCAATGATCGTGGTCGCAAGCAGAATATCAATCTCGCGCCTACGGAACGAGTCCATGACGGCGAGTAATTCTTTTTCTGCCATCCTGCCGTGGATCACCTTGATGCGCGGCAGCGCGCGCATCTTTTCACTACCTTGCATATAGCCGCGATCGCGCGCATATGCAAGGTTTTGCTTTTTTGCAAGAATCATCTCCAATTTTTCTTTGGCGCGGCCGATGGTTTCAATCCTATTATGGAGAAAATATACCTGTCCGCCGCGGGCAAGTTCATGCGCGATTGCGCCGGCGACGATTTTTTGATTGTGGGGGAGCACGGCGGTTACAATCGGGATGCGGCCTTCGGGCGGCGTATCAATGCGCGAGATGTCGCGCAGGCGCGCGAGCGCGAGCGACAGCGTGCGCGGGATCGGCGTTGCCGAGAGCGAGAGCATATCAACCTCGGTACGCATCTCCTTACAGCGTTCTTTTTGCTTCACGCCGAATCGTTGTTCTTCGTCGATAATGACGAGGCCGAGATTTCTGAACGCGATGTCGCACGAGAGCAGGCGGCTGGTGCCGATGATGCAGTCAATTCTTCCTTCCGCAAGCGATCGGAGAATCTTTTTCTCGTCATGCGGCGGTGTGAGCCGCGAGAGCATGGCGGTGGTGACCGCAAGATTATTCAGTCGGTCGCAAAATGTTCGTTCATGCTGGGCGGCAAGGACGGTGGTGGGTGCGAGCACCGCCACTTGCCTGCCACTCGCGATGACCGCTGCCGCGGTGCGGATCGCGATCTCGGTTTTCCCAAATCCGACATCGCCAACCAACACTCGATCCATAGGGCGCTCGCGTACGAGGTCGGCCATGATTTCTTGCTCCGCGCGGAGCTGGTCCGGCGTCTCCTGATAATTGAATGTTGCACGGAGTTCGGCAAGGAGCGATGGATTCGGATTATGCGCCGGACGGATAGCGTGGTGTCGCGCCTGATACAGGGCAAAAAGCGAGCGCGCAAGTTTCTCCGCATCCTCCCGGACTTTGAGTTTGGTGCGCGACCACAAGGCGCCGCCAAGGCGATGCACTACGGGCGTGGTAAAACCGACATAGGGTGAGAGCCGCTCCTGCTGATTAATGGGTACCAGGAGAATATCCGGCTCGCGGCCTGGCCCCGGCGCCGCATATTCTATTTTATAAAATCTATGGTCGGTTGTGCCCCGGAAGATGCCGATGCCGTGATCCGTATGTACGACAAAACTCCCTTCCGCAAGTTTTTCTATCGAGGTTGAACCTCGATAGTGGGAAGGTTTGATTTGGATGGCCGGGGGTTCACGGGGGATGATTTCAGCGATCGTGTTGCCGGAGAATTCAATGGCATACGGCCGGTCGCTTGCGAGCGGCCAGACATCAATCACGCCGCCGTGCACCGCAAAGATACCTTTGCCTCCGGCGCTACCCGCGCGTTCATACCCCATATCCATGAGCCGGCGCACGAGCAGTGAGGGCTTCATCACCAAATCCTTTTCTAACACCAATGCGTTGTCGCGCCACCACGGATGGGTCAGCAGGGCTTTTTTGATCGAAGAAAGATTTTCCGCAAACCACAAATCTTCCCGTTCAATATTTTGAGGGGTCAGAGAGACAATCAGTAATTCGGTCTCAGTTTTTATTATACTCATTCATTGCGCGGTTTGGGCCTTCGGCGGCTATTACCGTAAGGGCTTCATGGGTTCGTTTGGCGATTTTTTTGATTTGTTTTTGCTCATCGGGCGTGAATTTTTTGAGCACGAGTTTTTCGGCCGGGATATCTCGTCTGCCGGCAATGCCGATGCGGCATCGCCAGAACTCGCGGGTCTTGAGGCCGCGGATGA
>CAYIQI010000045.1:0-5333 GCA_964365545.1 uncultured Candidatus Saccharibacteria bacterium | reverse complement strand
ATTAAAACTTTTGAGAATCATGCCGACCTTTATCCAGTATAAACATTCAGCACCAGAGCGCAAAGCGGCTTATCCACAGGCAGTACCGCTGCCGATATTGTCCGGCCTTTTGGCGCAAAGTCCCCGCGGGGACATGTCCCACGGGTGTCATGACCTTCAACATCAGGCAACTTCGGAGCGGGACATCAGATAGACCCTACCAGATTGTACAAGGGCACGAGGACTGATGCGACCAGCGCGCCGACTCCCAGCCCAAGAAAAATAATAAGCGCGGGCTCAATCAGAGCGACGATATTCTCAAGCACGCTGTCCACATCTTTACGGTAGAAGCGCGCGATGCTCTGCAAAATAAAATCCAGCCGGCCCGATGTCTCGCCGATGCGGATCATCTGCGTCACCAGCGGAGGGATCTCGGGAGTCGCCTCAAAAGCCGCCGAAATCGTACTGCCTGCTTTGACCGACTCGATCGCGCGCTCAATCGCCGCCTTGTAGACGACATTCCCCACGACGTCACCCGTAATGGAAAGCGCCCGGACAATGGGAATGCCGCCCGCAATCAATGTCTGCAAATTGTCGGTCAGACGCGCCATAAAAAGCTTGCGGTACAGCTCCCCCATGACCGGGACGCTTACCTGCAAGCGATGGAAGAAGAATTTTCCCGGAGCCGTTCCCGCCCAACGCCAGATCAAAACCCCGCCGCCCGCGATAACGATGAGCAGGAGAATCCCCCACTGCTGAAGGAACAACGAAAGATAGATCACAACCTGGGTATAAAAAGGAACGGGCTGGCCCGTCTCCTGAAAAATGCTAATGAGGCGCGGGAACACAACGACCAGCATCACGACCAGCACGCCGGTGAAGGCGATCAGCACAAACGCCGGATAAATCAGGGAATTCTTCGCTTTCGCCGCCAGATAATACGAGCGCTCAAGGTAATCCGCAAGATAGGTAAAAATATCCTGCAATTTGCCGGATTCCTCGCCGGAGCGGACAAGATGCACATAGAATGAAGAAAATACTTTGGGGTGTTTTGCCATGGCCTGCGACAAAGACATGCCCCCCGCCACATCGTCCAGAATCTCGGCAATAATGCGTTTGAGCGCGGGCTTCGCGGCCTCGCTCATGAGCGTTTTCAAGGCGGATGCCACCGGAATGCGCGCCTCAAACAATGTCGCGAGCTGGCGCGAAAACACCACAACGTCTTTCTGTTTGACGCCCGATCCGAATGAAATGCCCCGCTCAATAAATGAGGGCGGGGTTGCCTCGCGGATCGCAAGGACCGTCAAACTATTTTGCTGCAACGCATCAAGCGCCGCATCTTCCGAGGAGGCGGTGACGATACCCGATCGGGCCTCGCCCTCACGGCTCCGCGCTTTGTATTCAAAATTAGGCATAACCGTTGCCGACATTGCCTTTGCTCGGCAACAAGGCGCTTTTAGACATTTTCCAATGATTCATGCCGTTGTTGTAATGGCGGCATGGGACTGGTCGTCAAAGACCGGTATCAATATCGGCACCGGGTTACCCCATCAGTGTCTGCAATTCGCTCGGATTCAGCGAGTACAGCGCCGCGTTTTCAAAGGTGATCTCGCCCCGCCGCACCAGATCAATGAGTGAACGGTTCAAACTGACCATCCCCTCACCCGAACTCGTCTCCATGACAAGATCCAATTCGTGCGCTTTATTCTCGCGGATAAGATTCTTGACTGCCGCATTGGCGATCATCACTTCCACCGCAGGCACCAGCCCGCCGGACACGCGCGGAATCAAGCGCTGGGATACAATGCCTATGAGCGTGGAGGCGAGTTGCGCCCGGATCTGATTTTGTTGGGCGGGCGAAAATGTATCAATAATGCGGTCGATGGTCTGCGCGGCGTTATTGGTATGCAGGGTGGACAAAATAAGATGCCCTGTCTCCGCAGCGGTCACGGCGGTTGCGATGGTCTCGGAATCGCGCATCTCGCCGACCATTGCGACATCCACGTCCTCGCGGAACATAGAACGGAGCGCCCGGCTAAAATCAACGGTATCGCTGCCAACTTCCCGCTGGTCAATAATGGACCGGTCGGACGCAAAAAGATATTCTATCGGATCTTCAATCGTGATAATATGGTCGGCGCGCGTCCGATTGATATAATCCACCATGGCAGCAAGCGTCGTTGACTTGCCGTGCCCGGTGGGACCCACGACAAGGAAGAATCCCTGTTGCCGGCCGGCGAATTGCTCAATCGACGGCGGGAGATTCAGCTCCTTCAGTGTCCGTATTTTTGCCGGGATCAGCCGGAGCGCGGCGCCGACAAATCCCCGCTGGTGGAAAAGATTGACGCGCAGGCGCGCGCGATCCTGAAAATTATACGAGAAATCAAGCTCTTTGTCGCGCAGAAACCGCTCTTGCTGATCCGGCGCCACAAGCGCAAACGCAAAATCGCGTGCCGCTTCCACGGTCAACACCTCTTCTGCCAGGAGCGGCACGAGCGCGCCGTCAACCCGGATCGTCGGGTGATGCCCGACCGTAATATGTAGATCAGATGCGTTCTCTTTGACCACGGCGGTCAGGAGACGCTCTACTAATTGTCGCGCATTTGCCATAGATTAGGGCTTAGTCGATAGGATATAGGGTATAGCCAAAAGGGTGTCGGGTCTATTGGCTATTGGCTCTACCCCATATCCTTTTGTTTGTCATTTCTCCAGCAATCCCCGCACCCGATCCACCACTTCGCTCGGCGTAAAGTGCGCCTTGACCATGTAATCCGTAACGCCCAAGCCGATCCCCCGCTCCACATCTTCTTTCTGGCCGAGATTCGTCAGCATGATAATCTTATGCTGCTTGCCTCCTTGTTTCTTCAATTCTTCCAACACATGGAAACCGTCCATGTCCGGCATGACCACATCAATCAGTATGACATCAGGATCGAATTCTTCTATCTTTTTCAGTCCCTCTTTCCCATTGCGCGCGGTCGCCACGTCAAAGCGTTCGTCTTTGAACTTGAGCACATACATATCGGCGATGAACGGATCATCGTCAATGATGAGCACTTTTGGCATACGGGTCGTGTCCATAATAAAGTGGCGAGGGGTTAAAGCATAATAGCTTTTGTCAACGGCTACGGAGTAATTATCTGCTGGCCTTTTGACTTGCCCGGGATGCTGTCGCCTTCCAACATATAGCTTATCGTGTATGTTTTTCCGCTCGCGCTATCATAGGTATAGACAAACGCGCCGCTATTCAAGGGATCGGCCGGCACCGCGGGCATGGCGTCTGCATCAATCAGCGCGGCCGATACCGGATCCGTCCCGGTAATGATCGTATGAGATGCTTCGGGAAAAGCGCGTGTCGCCGTCACATAGAGTTCAAGCGCCTTCTGCAATTCTCTCATATTGCGCTCCCGCTGGACATCCCGCACCCGCGTGCGATACGCCTGGAATTGAATCGCCGCCACTGACATGATCATCGCGATGATCGCGATAACCACCAGAAGTTCAAT
This sequence comes from uncultured Candidatus Saccharibacteria bacterium, assembly GCA_964365545.1. GTDB lineage: Bacteria > Patescibacteriota > Minisyncoccia > Sungbacterales > HO2-52-23 > 2-02-FULL-52-23. Next base: position 1,848 of record CAYIQI010000045.1, on the reverse strand, counting down.
CAGGGTAAAACCCCTTTTGGAAGTCCAAGGATAAAAGCTAAAGGACAAGAATCCTCCCTGGCTTTTGTTCTTTTGTCTCATGGATCTTTTTACTTTTACTTTTGTCCTTATCCCTCATATTACACCACCTCCAGTAATTCCTCAAACCCGATTATCCCCTTCAACACCTTGAATATGCCGTCCTGCTTCATGGTCAGCATGCCTTGGCGGCGCGCCTCCTCCTCAATCGCGGTCTCACTCGGATGCTCCAAAATAATTTTCTCAAGTTCCCGCGTCATGGTAAGCACCTCAAAAATACCGATCCTGCCGCGCGTGCCCTTGGGACAAGTAGAGGACACCTCCGCCTGATAAATATTGCCGGATGCAAAGGCGTCTTGCGCGGCCTTGCGTGCCGCATCCGGCATTGCTTTTATCTCGGATGCGATAATTTCTTTTGCCTTGCCGCCAATGGGAACGGCCGCGCGGGAATCCGAGCAGAGCTTGCGCGCAAGACGCTGTCCGATCGCCATAATCAGGGTCGGCGCGAGCAGAAAAGGGTCAATCCCCATGTCAATGAGCCGCGGGATCACGCCCACCGCATTGTTCGTATGCAGAGTGGAGAAGACCAGATGCCCGGTAAGCGCGGCCTGGATGGCGAGTGCTGCTGTCTCCTTGTCGCGGATCTCGCCGACCATGATGATATCCGGATCCTGGCGCATGATGTGGCGCAGGCCCGTGGAAAAATCATACCCTATCTCCGGCCGCACCTGCGACTGATTCACGCCCGGGATATAATATTCTATCGGATCTTCCAAGCTCATGATATTGTAGCGCTCCTCATTCAGGCGCTGGAGGATCGCGTACAACGTGGTTGATTTGCCCGATCCCGTGGGGCCGGTGACCAAAACGAGACCGTAAGGCTTGGTAATCGCCTCTTCCAACTTGGCGAGGCCGTCTGCTTCAAGCCCCAAATCGGGAAATGATGCGATGCCGGTTTCGGAATCCAGGATGCGGATCGCGACCTTCTCCCCGAATGCCGTGGGAAATGTGGAGACCCTGAAGTCGATGGAGCGGCTACCTATTTCGGCATGGAATCTGCCATCCTGGGGTACGCGCATCTCGTCAATCTTGAGATTGGTCATCACTTTGATCCTGGTGACGACCGCCGGATGCACATCCAGCGGCAAGAGCAAGCTTGTGTAGAGCACGCCGTCCACGCGAAAACGCACCCGCAGATTGGTCCGCGTGGGTTCTATGTGGATATCGGACGCCATTCCCTCCACCGCATGGCGCAGGATGACCGCCATCATCTTGGTCACCGGCGCCTCCTCCACAATCCTGCCGCTGTCGGGCTTGCGGATCCTGATATCCTCGCCGAGCGCCTCGTATTCTTTTTCAAACTCGCCAAGCGCCTTGGTCACCTCGCCCGACAAACTGCGGTATTCCTGCAATACATTCTGAAAATCACCGGGCGTGATGACAAAAATCTTCACCGGCAGATTTGCGCGCGCCGCGACAAATTTGAGCGCCTCCTCGCTCGCGACATCATCCGGATACAACATCCCGATGGCAAGATACCCCTCGTGGCGACCGAGCGGGATGATTTTGTAATGGCGCGCCGATTCCTCCGGGATGTCGCGAAGCGTATCAAAAGGGATCGCGACGCCCTTCAGATACTTTATCGGGTATCCGGTGAGCGCGCTTTTCGCCTCTGCCACATCGATTTCGCTAATACCCCGCGCATAGAGAATCTCGTCCATCGGCACTTTCTTCTCTTTTGCTTCCTTGCGCACACGAACGCCCTCCTCAAGCGTAATGAGGTTCTTTGAAGTTAGGATGTCTACGATTGTTTTTGCCATGAGACCTATT
>CAYIQI010000044.1:0-5336 GCA_964365545.1 uncultured Candidatus Saccharibacteria bacterium | reverse complement strand
AGCATGCGCGAGCCCGCGCTGGCGCGCTTGCCTTTGATAAGGATATTGTCTTTGATGGCAAGCGGTATGCCGAAAAGCGCCGGCAGGCGCGCGCGCTCGGCCGGCGAATACGCCGCGAGTTCCTCATCTCTTTTCTTCGCCTCGGCTGCCGCATCGCCGAAAACCTCCAGATACGCATGTATCTGCGCATCTTTTTGTGTAATCGCATCCGTACACGATACGACGAGCTCGCTCACGGAAAAATCCTTCTTCCGTATGCCCGCGCTCGCTTCTGCAATAGTCAATTCATTCAGACGCATACTCGTCAAAACACTGATCGCACTTTCACCAAATCACCCTCGCGTTCGGGTGCAACCCCGAGCAAATCCGCGGACGCGCCTTCCAAAGCGGCGTCAACAACCGCATCGTCGCGCATCACCGTCATCAAATCCGTGCCGCCGGTCATGGGTGTGACGCCCGACACATCAAGTTTTTCCAGCTCCGAGACATACGCCAAAACCAAAGACAGCTCTTTTTGGTAGAGCGTCTCTTCCGCGGGCGTCAGCGCGAGGCGCGCAAGCGACGCGATGCGTTTTACTTCTTCGCGTGAAATTGCCATCGTCATTTTGATACTGCGCTTTTCTGGTGCCGATACATTTTTATCACTTCACCGATGCCGGTCGCGTCTTGGGGTTTTTTGTCATCGCGAAAACGAACCAAGCGCGGGAACCGCAAAGAGTACCCCGTGCCGTCCTTCCCCCTGCCTGCGGTGTGGCGCGGGGAGCGCGTGATCTCATCTGCAAGTATTTCTACCACAAGCGAGGGCCGAATCCAAACATCCGGAGCCGTCTCGTCGTCCGCGACATATTCCTTAGGTTTCTCGCGCGCCTCATGCGCTCTCATGCGCCGGCGCGCCTCGCGAAATTGCTCATCCGAGAGACCCGTGCCGAGCCGCGAAATCGTATAATACCGGTCATCCGTGCCCGCGATACCGAGCAGAAATCCGCCGACGCCGAACTGCGCGCGCTTGCCCCGTCCCCGATACGCACCCATCACCACGCAATCAATCGTATCCGGCAACGCGGCTCCGGTCCCGGACCCACCGGCGCGCAGATGCGCAAGAGACGAACTTTTTTCTTTCAGTTTAATCCAATGAAACCCGCGGCTGCCTGCCTCGTAGGGCGAGGCAAGATTTTTTACGACAATTCCCTCAAGCCCGCGGCTGATGCTTTTGGTTAATTCCCTTTTTACGATTGCCAATGAATCGGTCACCACCTGTTCCGCAAGCCGGAGCGCATCTTCTTTCGGCTTTTTTTTGAACGCGTGTTCAAGCGCGCGGCGCCGCTCGGCAAAAGGCAGGGCAACAAGCGATTTTCCGTTCATATACATGGCGTCAAAAACAAATGCGGCAAGGGGGATTTTTGCCGCGGTAGCCACGATATCGTGTTTGCGTTTTCTCTGTACCGTCTCCTGGAAAAGCGCGAACACGCCCGTATCCGGATGATACCCGATCGCCTCTGCGTCCAAAATCGCGCTCTCCACCGGCATCTTCCCGGCTGCGTCGGCAATCTCGGGGAACATCGCGGTGGTGCGCTCAAGATTGCGCGAGAAAAGCTCCACGCGTTTTTTTTCTTTCTCGCGCCATATATGGATCTGCGTGCGGAAGCCGTCGAGCTTGGGCTCCACCGCAACGCGGGGCCCTGCTTTTTCAATCACCTCATCTGTGTCTTGCACGCGCTCGGCAAGCGACGGCCGGATCGGGACCCCGGGATTTGCATGCGCGCGCGCAAGCGCGACAAGTCCTCCCCGCTTTACGCGCATGGCAATCGCGCCGATATCGGCAACCACATTGTACGCCCGCTCGATCTCTTTTCTGCCGGATTTGTCGCCGGTGAGCACGCGCGAAAACGCGTCCATGAGTGTGGCGTCGGAAAACCCAAGCCGCAATTTCCCCACCGGGACCCTGCTCACGAATTTTGCCGAGAGCGGATCAAGACGCGAGAGCAATGCCGCAAACTGCCGCACCTTGCGTTCCTGGCTGCCTTCTCCAGATTCCTCGGCAATATCCCGCAATGCATCGTACACCCCAACCACCGAAAGATTCTTTTTTGTTTGGATATTTTTGTAGCCCGATGCGCAGGCATACGCCACATCGCCCAGATCCCCTCCGGCTTTGAACCGGCGGCGGATGTCATCCGCAGTCCTGCCGTACGCCGCAGAAAGAATATGCATCATCATCTTCTCGGCGATCTGAAATTCAAGCCCCCGGTACGCGGGAGCGAGCTCGCCCAACAAAAGATAGCACAATTTGTCAATCTCCTCCGGCCCGGCGCGGCCCAAAAGCTCGGCGAGAATCCCGGTCATCGCGTTGCGCGACGCCGTTCCTTCAAGACGCTCCAGATATTCCGCCAACAGAGAAAAACGCATACCGCCCTGATATTTTTTAATACGCCACTTCAAATCCTCGCTTGACCACGCGGCTGGGATTGGACCCGCACCGATACTGGCCGGCAATAATAATGGCCGTAGCGGTGGGTAATTTGGAAACTCTTACCGTGTAACACGCCGCGGACGAAACCATCACGCCCTGCGCCACAAAGCAATCCGTACCCTGCGCCACGGTGCAAAGCGCCTGTTGTTGGCGATCCTGATAGAGCGTCCGCTCAATCCCCTGATCCGCGGCATACAGCGCGCGGAACGAATCGCTCGCCTCGCCGGAAATTCTTAACTCTCCAATCACCACATTAAAAATGCCTACGCTAATGGAAAGGATCGCGGAAAGCAAAACAACCACTAATAAAAGCGTGATGCCGCTGCGTTCCTTGATTCTTGATTCCTGATTCTTGATTCTCGTCATAAATCCCTCAATCGCTGTACCACCATAGTTTCCAAATCCATCCGCGATTCAAAGGCCTGCTTGCCGCTTTTTGAATTGATACTGATCGCCACCATCACCCACGGCTGGCCGTCTGATGCCCCGGGCGTTGTCCCCCCAATCTTAAAACGCAGCCGCTCCACGCCAATCTCGTCTGCCATGAGGGGTTTGGCGCGGCCAATATCCGTAGTCCCGACCATGCGCATCAGGCGGTCCCCGGACAGGCAGTACACCCGCTGCTCGCCTGCCGACGTCAGAAAACTCACCTCGCTCCCCGCGTTCCCTCCGCAAAATGCGGACAGTGCATACCGGGAGCCCGTTCTCATCTCCTTGGTCATCAGCTCCATGCTGAACCGGATGTTGTCCTGGGTCGCCTGGACATTGGCGGCTTTGAGCTGTGCGTTGGATACGCCGAGCATCACACCAATGGAAGTCACCACGAGCACTGAAAAAATCCCGATGGAAATAATCATCTCCAACAAAGTAAATCCGGTACGGTATTGAGATGTATGTTCTTGTCCCATAGTGTTTATAGGTTACCATGGCGCCTGTGCCGAAATTGCGCCTCCCGTCCCATGCTAAAGTTGCAATGTCGGCGGCGGGATGCGCACTCAACGGCGGGCAATATCGGTAGCGGTTATCTCCAATTATACAGTCGCTCCTGGAGCACCATGCTTCGGTCGTTTCCGTGATCGCTCCAGGTCACGGTGGAGACGACATCCATCTGATCGCTCGGCGGAATCACCGGGGTGTCGCCCCGGTCCGGATCGCCGGGGGGCGAGGTAATCTCCACACATCGCCTAAAAATAGTCGGCGTCCCGCTTCTATACCCGTATGTCCCCGCGTTCTCCACAAACGAATCCACCTCGAAAAGCAACGGATCCGAACAGGAGATGGATGTCTGCGGCATGACAATAGAGGCATTGCCGCACTGAACCGTTGCGAATGACTGCATGTCTACGCCCACTTTCATCCGCCGCATGGCTCTACCATCGGCATCATTGTTCCATGCCCACACTGCAGGGCCGTTCGCCTGATCGCAAGCGATATTGTTCTCGCGGATCAAACGGATGATTTCCAGCCCCTCCTGCGCGAGATTCACCGCAATGATTTTGTTTTTGGAAAACGAAAAAGAAAAAATCCCCCGCGTGATCAGCGCTACCGGCCCCACCACCGCCGCGAGGATGACAGTCAGGGCAATCACGGTCTCCAGCAGGGTAAATCCCCGATGTTTCCCGTTTAGAATTTTCCAATTATCAATTTTCAATTTTCAACCAATTTTCAATGATGCAATTTTCAAACGCGTGTTTTGAAAATTGATAATTGAAAATTGAAAATTACTTGATGCTCACCTGACCGCTGGTCCGCACGGTCACGGTCTTGGTCAGACGCCCCGACGCGGCCGCCAATTCTATCTTCAGGGTATCACCCAGCGTTACGCCATCCTGATCACCGATAAACACCGTCGCCTCGGGCGCCGCAAAAATGATGTTGGCGACTTCCACGGCCTGCGGGCTGCCCAAAGCATCAAGATAGATGAGGGATTTTATTTTTACCCCGCCTTCAAAAATCTGATCGTCCCCCACCTTGACATCCGGATCATCCGACAGTACCATCGGATCGTACTCATTGTCGCGCGTAAGGTCCGCGAACAAGATATAGATTGATGCGCCTTGCGCCAAGCGGATGCCGACTGCCGGAGGAGTCTTGGGGCCCGCGCGAGTATCCACTTGCGTCACCGCAAGCGAAGTATTCTGTACCCTGCGGATCGCAAGCGCAAGTTCCCTGGCTCCGCGATTCAGCGCGGCTCCCTCGTGTAGACCGGTAAAACTCACGAGCACCATGCCGCTAATCACCATGATAATCATCATCATTACCACCACCTCCACCATAGTAAATCCTCGTTGAAAGGTATGGCGAAACAAGCGGCGTGTACGCGATTCCTGATTCCTGATTCTCGATTCTCGGTTCTCGATTCTCGATTCTTGGTTCACATCCGCATTATACCATTCCATCTTCCAAAACAAAAACAGCCACGGGGGTAGTCCGCTCAAAACATGAGGGAGAGCCCGGTAAGCGCGAGGAACCGGGAGGAAACAACATATGCGAGGACGGCACCAATTATAATAAATGGTCCAAAGGGAATACGGCTCTGCAATCCCTTACTCCCGAGTACTATGAGAAACACGCCGACAATCCCGCCCAGCCAAAATGAAAACAAAAATCCCGCGATGGACGCCGGAAACCCAATCACGAGGGATGTGGCAAAAATAAGTTTACCATCGCCAAATCCCATCCATCTGCCGCGGGAAAAAAACCATAATGCCGTAAAGAAGAGCCCGCACACAAGTGCCGCTCCAGCATCCGCCGCCAGTGTCCCGCGGGCAAAGCCCGCGGCGACGCCGAAAATCGCGAGCGTCGCGGTCGCGCCATCCGGAAGGATTTGAAACTTGAAGTCAGACACGATAAGCACGATGAGGGC
>CAYIQI010000043.1:0-5357 GCA_964365545.1 uncultured Candidatus Saccharibacteria bacterium | reverse complement strand
CCGCCGGAATTGCCCGGATTGATCGCCGCATCCGTCTGAATCAATTCCTGCAATGTTTCCGGCTCGCTCCCACCCCCGCCTCCCGCCACGATGGAACGCTGAAGACCTGAAACAATGCCAACCGACACTGTGTTGCGGAATTGACCCAAGGCATTGCCTATCGCAATCACCGCTTGCCCGATTTTTACCTGCGACGAATCGCCGAAACGCACCATCGGGAAATCGCTTCCCTCTATTTTGAGCACCGCGAGATCCTGCGCCGTGTCGCGCGCGAGCACGCGCGCCGGCTTTTTCCTCCCGTCGTTCATAAACACCGTAAACTCGGCTTCCGTGTCCGCAACCACATGCTTATTGGTTAAAATCAATCCGTCCGGAGAGACAATAAATCCGGTGCCGGATGACACATCCTGTTTTTGCGTTCCATTTTGGCGGTACTGCGGCACCTGCAATCCGGACTCGCCGCCGAAAAATTGCTGGAAAAACGGGTCATTGCCGAACGGATCCACATAGTAACGCTCCACCACCGGCACATCTTTGGACGCGACAATACTCACCACCGCCGGAGATGCCTCCTCCACAGCTTTGACAATCATCTCGTCCTGGCGCAAGGGGCGCTCGGGCGGCGGCGCAACCTTATCCGCGATCTGCTGGAAAATTTTCGGCCTGCTGAAAATAATCGGGGCGCCGCCCGACTCGCCCATGTCGAACAAGGGACCGAAAAAACCGAGCGCGATCGTAGTCCCGATCACCGAGACCACAAAACTCAACACCACGGAGAATAAAACTATTTGACGGGTAGTCGGCTGTTGTTCTTTCATGGATAAAATTATACGGCTTCCACGCGATCCACTCCCGGCACGCGATCTTTGAGGAGTTCCTCCACGCCGGCTTTGAGCGTCATCTGCGAGAGCGGACAATGCGTGCAGGTGCCGAGCAGGCGCACCGACACCACGCCATCCGCAAATCCCGCAAACTCAATCCCGCCGAGGTGAGTCGCAATCAACGGACGGATTTCTTCCAATGCAGCTTCAATTTTCTGCTCCATATACTTTTCCTAAAATAAAGTGTCGCGGTATAACGCCGAAGTCGTCGCTGGACGATCCCCATGACACTGCGCTTTCCATCCGATAAAAGCCATTCTCCGTCCCGGCTACTCTTTTGACGAAAACGCGCGCCGGGTCTTGCGGGTTTCTAAATACGGCAAAATCGCCGACCCGCGGCGCGAGCAGGCCACTTACAAGATACCGCTTCCCGGGCGTCAAATGCGGCCACATACTCTCTCCTTCCACGCGCACCGCCAAAACTATCGAGGTTGAACCTCGATAGAGATTATGGAGGTTGAACCTCGCTAATTTAAAATACTTTATCAGTAATTGTCTGATACGCCGCATAACGTTCCGGTACTCCCTTTACTTCATAAAATAATTTGGCGATTGCGTCCACTGCCGTAATTAATTCCCGCGCATGTTCTTCGCTCACATCCTGTTTATTCACGGAGCACAGCTTCGTCGCCTTCCACATCATCTCATGCAGATACGGCGCTTTTTCCAGATGCTCCGGCTTGAAAAAATCCGTCCAGAGTATCAGCAGTTCTTTTTTACACGACTCCGCGTGCTGTTCTTTCACCGCGATCCTGCGCATCATGCTGTTGGCAAATGCTTTCATCGCATGCTCATCAAGTATCTTGGGAAAATTGACGGGCGGATGCAACTCGTTTATCTGCAAAACCATCCGCAGTACGGTCATCGCGGCGATCTTTGCCGCGGTCGGATCGTAAATCCCGCACGGGATGTCGCAGTGCGCCTCGGCTCCCACTTCAGGCAATAACGATAAAAAAATATTCTTCATAAGACCTTTTACAAAATAAGCTTTTGAGATAATTTTCCAAAATTTCGAGCGAAAAAGGTGATGAGGGACGACGGCGTATTGGCTAAAATACGCCAAGTCCCGAAGAACCTTTTGCAGCCGAAATTTTGGGAAATTAGCCAGAATGTTATTGTGCAAAAGGTTTATAGTCAAGTACATCAAGGATAAATTTGTTTTCCCTGTTCGTCAAATACGATAATCGCCTGCGTGGGGCAGGACTTTGCCGCAAGCAGGAGCGTACTATCGTCAATCGTCTGATCCTCCAGATCGGCGCGGCTGGTCGCGTCTGAAGTCGGCGGCGCGGCGCGCCTGCGCAAAACCGCCTTATTATCCGCGTCCAGTTCAAACCCCGTCGGCGCCACCGCAATGCAGGATGCCGCTCCAATGCACAGATTGCGGTCAATCATTAATTTACCAACCTTTTGCGCTCTTTTTTCATCCATATATCCAGTATACCACTCCTATAAAAATCAAAAAAGGCCGGCCAGCGCCTGGCGCAATGCCTCATGGCTAAGCAGCACGCATGGCATGCGGCCCGAGGTCGGCGGCTCGCCGTAGAGATACAGAAGATCTTCTGCGGAAAACTTTTGTGCCTCCTCCATTGCCTTTCCCTCTATCGCCTCGCACAGCATATCCGCGGATGCGGCCATGAGCGCGCATCCTTCGCCCGTAAATCGCGCCTCCGTGATATTTTTTTTCTTCTCGTCAAGTCGAAGAAAGAGCGTGATCTCGTCCCCGCAAAATGAATTGACGCGCTCGCCCTGCAAATCGGGAGCGGCTATGATTCCGCGGTGGCGCGGATAACGCCACCGCTCGATAATTTCCTGTCTATAGAGTATCATAGAGTATCACGCTTGTATTTTAAAAACTTTTATCATCTTCTGCAACGCCTCCGCCAGCCGCTCTACATCATCCGTATCATTGTACACTGATATGCTCATCCGGCATGATGCGGGGATTTTCAATTTTTGATGCAGGGGGCGGGCGCAGTGATCCCCCACGCGGATGAGCACGCCCTCGTCCGCACAAAACGATCCCACATCATGCGGATGCGCGCCCTCCACGACAAACGCCAATGCGCCGCTGCGTCTCTCTTGGTCCTGCGCGCCGAGGATGCGCACGCCGGGAATCGCGGCAAGCTTCTCCATGCCAAAGCCAAGCAACATTTTCTCATGCCCCCGTACGCGCTCCATCCCAAGCTCGGAAAGATATTTTACTGCGGCGCCCAAGCCGATGGCGCCGGCAATATGCGGCGTGCCCGCCTCGTATCGGGCCGGCGGCGGCCGGAAAGTACTCCGGTCAAGATACACATCCTGTATCATATCACTGCCGGTCTGGTACGGGGGCATTTTTTCCAACAGATCATACCGGCCCCACAAGACGCCGATGCCGGTCGGCCCCAGCATCTTGTGGCCGGAAAACGCAAAAAAATCCACGCCAAGTTCCTGCACATCCACCGGCACATGCGGTACTGCTTGCGCGCCGTCCACCGCGATCACGGCTCCGGCCTCGTGCGCTTTTTGGGCAATGGCCGCGATCGGATTGATCGTGCCAAGCACATTGGACACCTGCGTAAGCGACACCAGCTTTATTTTTCTTTCCTTCAAAAATCGTACGAAATTTGCCGCATCCCATTCAAGCTCGCCGGTCGCGGCGCCAAACGGCAGAAAAAAAAGCCGGAGATTTTTTGTGCGTGCCAGTTCGTGCCACGGGATGAGATTCGCATGGTGCTCCATTTCCGAGAGTAAAATCCCCTCGCCTTCGGCTAGAAAATGCCCGGCGTAGGACGCGGCAATCAGATTGAACGCCTCGGTGGCGTTGCGGGTAAACACAATCTCCTCGGGGCGCGAGGCGCCGATGAATGAAGCAATCGCGCCTCGCGCATCCTCATACGCGCCAGTCGCGCGCTCGGCCAGGGCATATGCCGCGCGATGCACATTGGCGGAATATTCCCCGTAGTATCCGCGGATCGCGTCAATCACCGCTACGGGCTTGAGCGAAGTCGCGCCTGAATCCAAATAACAAAGGCCCACCGGATCCGCTGAATTCGCATACATCGGAAAATGCTCGCGTATCTCTTTTCCCAATTTCATACTAGTGATCGCGGGCTTTTTATTTTTGACGGCGCTAGCATGAGCGGATTACATCATCGCAACCTTTGAGCGAAAAAGCAATCGGGGAGCGATTAAACCCACCCTTTAGCATGCAATGCATTGCGCGCCGCCTCTTCCTGTGCGGATTGCTTTGATGGCCCCTCGCCCTCGGCTACGAGCTCGTCGCGCAAAAACGCGCCGATCACAAAATGCCGGTCATGATCCGGTCCCCACTCGCGCCGCACCTCGTAGGTCGGCGTGATACCCACGCGCTCCTGCGCTTCTTCCTGAAAAAGCGACTTGGGGTCTTTGTAGAGCTTCTTGTCCAGCACCTCATCCATGCGCGACAGCACCGCGCGCCCGATAAAATCCGCCACCGGACCGTATCCCTGATCCAGATACATGGCGCCTACCAGCGCCTCAAACGCGTTTGCCAAAATATATTGGCGCGCGCGGCCGACATCTTTTGCCTCGCCGCGCGAGAGCAGGAGAAAATCATTGATCTGGATCGCCACCGCGACATCCGAGAGCATTTTTGCATTCACCAACGCCGCGCGGAAACTCGTGAGGTCCCCTTCCGGCTTGTCCGGAAATCTGCCGTAGAGCGCCTCGGTGACCGCAAGCTCCAGCACCGCGTCCCCAAGAAATTCCAGCCGCTCGTTGTGCCCGACGCGAGACGCCGGATTCTCATTCAAGAACGATCTGTGCGTCAACGCCTGCAGAAGCAGATCTTTATTTTGGAACGAAAAGGCAAGTGTTTTTTCAAGCGCCGCAAAATTACTCATTCTGATTTGTTTATTAGACCTACTGATTCTTCGCGCTTGGGGTATTCTTTCCCGGGCTCGCCCATTTCGCGGTACACGGTGCCCAGCACCCCGTTGACAAATCTGCCGGAGGACTCGCCCCCGAATGATTTGGCAAGCTCTATCGCTTCATTAATCGCAACTTTGGGCGGCACCTCGTCCTGATTGCCGAACAACAATTCATAAAGGCCGAGCCGCAGGACCGCGCGGTCCGCCGAGGTGATCTGCTCGATGGGCCACTCGGGCGCGGCGGCACCGATAATTTTATCGATTTTGGCCAAATGCGCGACCGTGCCCTGGATCAGGCCGTCGATAAAAGAATACTCTTCTTCGAGCCCGGGGCCGAATTCTTTTTTATCGCGCTCCACCACCGCGCCAAGCTCCTCGGGCTTTTTGCCGTTGAAATCCCATTCAAACAGTGCCTGCATGGCAATGGATCGGGCGAGATGACGAGATGCCATAAAAATAGCAATAAGCCGTTAGTAAAAATTAAAAACGAGCTTTTTGTTTATCGTCCTATTGGCTAATGGCTTTCAACAATCTCTTTCTCTTTCTTCTTCCGCTCCTTCTTATCCAATTTTGCGAGTACATCCAC
>CAYIQI010000042.1:0-5454 GCA_964365545.1 uncultured Candidatus Saccharibacteria bacterium | reverse complement strand
AGAAACTCTGCGCCCGAGAACATACCGCGCATTCGTATATCTATCGCAGATATGCCTAGGCGTTGTATGCATTGTATTGTTTCTCGGTAATATCCACTATTTCTTTGTAAGAGTCCAGTACAAAACCGGCGTACTCACCGAACAGGAGTACATCAAAAAAATAGGGAGCCAGTAGAACATAAGAGAAAAGACCGTCTGCATATGCCGACGGTCTTGCCATGGATCTGTTTATATTTTTCACCCTTCAGACAGAAAGGTTTCGTATTCGCCGTGAATGCTATTTTGTCGTTCGGGCGATACAGAGATAGCCCGCCATTCCCGCTCAAACCGCATCTGCTCGTTTCGCAGATAATCGCGCAGAAACGTAAACGCCAGTAATTCGCCCACGCCCCATGCCACTGCTAACCATATCCAGCCACGGATCTGGCTGGGAGTTATTGTGAGCGTATAGAGGAGAAACCCCACGACAATGGCGGCCAATACGGCATAGGCAATCTGCGCGGCTCCGGTGAAATATCCTCGGAGATATCCTCCAATAGCCCCGCGGCGGTTGAACCTATGCCATTGCATCCTCCGATCCGCGTCGCGTGACTCCCAGAATACCGCTATGTACCCACCGATGCGGAACGCCTGGCTGAAACTACTGATATAGATCAGACATGACAGCAAAAGCACCGCGTAAAGAAAAAAAAATGCGGCCGGTCCGTTATAGGGCGCTTCAGATCTCCCCATATACCACGCAAGAGCGCCGACGATAAACGCGCTGGTAGCATAAAGAGTGAATCTCCCGTGCGCGAGGAGCTCCCGCAGTTCATCGCGCAAGGTGATGTATTCTTCCGCACGGTTGTAATCCGCTTGTCGCATCGCATCATCTCCTCAATCAAGATCACCTCGCATAGCTTGATGCACCTTTCTCATCAATTGCGTGAGTCCCGCCCCTAGAAGGTATGCAACCCACATATGTTCCGGGTCATCTGGAACGAAGACGAGGTAATAAATCATAGCGAGTAGATGTCCTATCAGGACTATCGGCAAGCCATAAAGTAATAAACGGTCTTTCGTTGCGTGACTGATACGCGTCCGCTTGAACATCTTCATACCGCGCCCTTTATGCTGGGAGTTTCCACAAACATATTTGCAAAGAACAACACGCCTATCATGAGACCGTTACAAAACTCTTCTTCATCCCGAATCTGCACTATTTCGCGCTATGACGAGGCAGGACGACGAAGGCGTAGATAACCAATATGCGCCGAGGAGGATTCATAAAGCCAGAACCGAAAGAGCGCGGGTGTAGCAGGAGAGGGAGTTTTGTAATGGTTTCAATCTATCAAATTCTACGATCTTTGTCAAAAGAATGAACGGGGGTTTGCTGAATAACGCCCTTTATCGACGCCGGTGACAACTTTTAGTAAACCCAAACGGCTGTAATGCGCAAGAGATCTTATTATTCCAACCCGAGCAATAATAACAGCTCACCTGCCAGCCGTTCCCCGGCATGGCCATCGGCATGCGAAAACCACAGCGACCGCATCCGCTCGCGCCCGGTCGCGTCTTGCGCAGAATCACGGAAATAATCCCTGATCGCCGCGAGGAGTTCTTCGGGGCTTTGCGCGCATCGCACGCCGCCAGCGGCAATCAATTTTTTGGTATGCGAGTAACAATAATTGAATATGGAGCCGCAAAAACCGCGCGGCGTCGGGTAGAAATTGACGATCACCGACGGCTTGTCCAGCAGGGCGGCGTCAAGCGGTATACTCGTGGGGCCGGTGATCGCCATCGCGCAATAGAAGAGAGCATCAATCAGGCGTTGGTCGTCTTCGGGCGTGATTTCGCGGTCCGAAAAGCTTGATTGCGCAAACGCCCTGCCCGGACGGTCATATCCCATCTGCGGGGGCTTGACGAAATTCACGAGACGCACGCCCTCATCCGGCGGAAATCGCACCAGCACCTGCTCGCCGGTCACCGCCAGAATGTTCATGACCTGCTCATCCACATCATTGTACTTGAGCATGTGATCGCCCACCGGCGCATAAAGGATGGTCCGGCGCGACGGGTCGAGCCCGAATCGCGAAAAGAATTCTTCGCGCGCCATTGAGGGCCCCGCCAGATACCGATCGTAATGCGGATTGCCAACCACGCTGATGCGGTTCGCCGGATACCCGCAGTACCGGACCACTTCTTCTTTGAGCGTGTCCGACCCGACGAACATTCTATCCGGAAATATGCGGACCGGCCGCTGGGTCGGATTGTCCCACGAACGGATCATTCCCGCGGTCGGAATCCCGCGCTCTTTTGCATCCTGCATCATACTGATGTCATTTTCATTTTGCACATCCGTGGAGAAAACAAGATTCGGCTGATAGCGATCGCACAGACGTGCAAAAAATCCCTTTGGCGAGAAGCGGTAATCCACCGCGCGGATGATACGACGCATCAGGCGCGAGCGCGCCATAAAACCCGCGGCGCGCGCCATAAAATAATACACATACTTTCCCTCGCACGCATATTCATAGCGCTTGCGCGCGGCCGCCGTATCCGTATCAAAAAAGAACACGGCAAGTTTCTTCAAGAGTAGTCCGCGTGCCGTGGCAGATGCCTGATGCGGCCTGATCCCCTCGATCACGACATTACCGCCGCCGAATTTCTCTCTGAAATATTCCGCCTTGTAATCCGGCGCCACGACGACGATACGCAGATCCTTGCGCGCCTTGAGGATGCGTAATGCGTCTGTCGCAAGGATGTTGCGCGAGATGTGCGGATGGAAACTCGCGATAAAAATCGTTTTCATGGGATTTTTGATACTTTCTTGAATATCTCAAGCATCTGATCCGCGTAGCGCTCCCACGAGATATTCTTCTCGACAAATGCCCTGCCGTTTTTGCTCAACGCCCGATACAGCACGGGGTCATCGGCCAGACGGCCGACCGCATCCGCAATTGCGCGCGGCTCGCGCGGCTGCACGAGCAAAGCGTCGACGCCGTCGGTGAGCACCTCATGCGCGCCCGCACCCCGCGACACCACGCAGGGCGTACCGCACGCAGCCGCCTCAAACACCGCCAACCCCCATGTCTGCGGGTCATTGGCAAAAATAAAAATGTGATGGCGCCGGTATCCGGCGACCAGTTCCTCCTCCGACACCTTTCCGAGGAATAACACGCGATTCGCCAATTTTCTCTCCTCCACCAGCCGCCGTATTTCATAGGCATATTTCTGGTCGCCCTGCTGATCCCCGATAATGGTAAGTGAGGCATTGATGCCGCGGTCAGCGAGTATACCCACCGCCTCAATCGCGTCCTCAAATCTGCGATGGCGCATGAATATACCCGTCGTGAGGAGAGTGACATGATCACGATCCGGCGGCGTGCGCTCAATATACTGAAATGCTTTTATATCAAGACCGCTCCGTACCACGGTTGCGTCGCGCCCGAGAAATTTTTTAACATTTTCCCGATTAAAATTATCCAGCACCGCGATTGCGTTCTGTACGCGGACGAATCTTTGTATATCATACGCATCCACCAACCAATGCGCGATGCGTTTGAAGAGAGATACGCGAAGATCCGCATTGATTTGGCGGCCGTACCAGTCCGCATACGCTCGCGTCGGCACATCGTTCATCATCCACACCGACGGCACATCTCTCACGCATTTTTTGTAGTACGCGGCAACGCGATAACTCACCTGGTCGTGCGGGTGCAAAAGGTCAATGTCTTTATCTATCTGCATTGCCAACTCTTTCGCTTTCCGATTTTCCTCAAAAAAACTTCCACGGAGAAACAAATTTCTTCTGTCCACGCCACTCCACACCACCACCCGCAAATCCTGCAACAAATCATCAAAACAATCTTTGGGCGAATACGCGAATGTGTAAATCGTAATCGTATGCCCGCGTGCTTGCAACTCGCGGGCAAGTTCCAGCACCTGCCTTTGCGCCCCGCCTTTGATATTGAGCCGCCGCACAATCATCGCAATCTTCATACCCTCATTCTAACGCGCATCATCACAGCCAGGTATCTTGACTTTTATTACAGAGTATAGTATACATAAACGCAGTTCCCCAGGGGATTTTCTATCCCGCCGAAAAAATCAATATCCCACAGGAAAGGGTGCCCGCCATGAACTTGTGGCAAAAGCATGAAGTTGAGTTGCTCGACAAAAACTCGATTTCCTATCGGCTGGTATTTGAGGAGGCAGTTGCCATGCCTCATCTAAATAAATGTGTTGCGGCATGGCGCGATTCTCATAACAAACCATTTCCCGAGAGCGACCTTGCACCTCATCGGGTAGGTGTCGCCCATTTTTATCCTTATCGGCGACAGATGGGTGCTATTTGTTGCTTTCCCGTGACATGGGCACAGTACATGCTCATATCAAACGGTGATGTGCGGGAAACCATTCCGCTTGAGGAGCACTTCCGCGTGCTCACGGTCAATTGTTTGGTGAAAACATCAGACGAACGGTTTGCGCTGGCGAATCGCTCAAAAGGCCTGTCACATTTTGGCGGTATGCTCCATGTCTCTGCCGCGGGAAATATTGACCTGCACGCCGCCGCCGAGAGCCGTTCGCCGCTCGTCCAATGTTTTGTTGAATTGCAGGAGGAACTTAATGTCCTACCCTGCGACATCAGATTCATCAAACAGCTGGCACTTGCCATCACGCTCCCGCGCAACAGCGCGACCATGGAGGTTTGCCACTACGCGGAGGTCGCCTTGACTTCGCAAGAGCTCCTCGAACGGACAAAGACCGCCAAAGACAGTTGGGAAGGGAAAGTTTCGACATTTTCCGAGACGGAAACGCGGGAGATGCTCGAAACCGAAAGATTCATGCCCACCGGTGCCGCAACGATAATGCTCTGTTTCGGCATCAAGTGAGGATGCTGCGCGTAGGAATCGCCAGCTCTCACGAATACCAGTAGCGGTTCTTTTCGCACATCGCAAAATACAAGCGGTCTCGCATCCCGAGGCCGCTTTTTTCATTACCCTCATTCTCATACGATCGTATGAGAATGAGGGTAATCAATTTTTCTGTATGGTGCCTTGTTTCGTCACGGCAAAAATGTGTACCGCATGGAGAAGTTTGCGTTCGCGGAGGGCGTGTATAAAATCCTCATGCGCGCCTCCTTGCGCCACCCATACGCTTTTTTGTAACGGCTCGAAATCCATCTCCACTAGACACCGCCGTATCCAATCGCGCTTGCGACGCTCTTTCTCTGGTATATCAAAAGAGATGATGGTCATGCCGCCTCCTTGTGGCGCCGGAAAACGAATATGTGAGGAGGAAAAGGGGTCGGCACGCGATTTACGATACGCGCGAAGATGATCCTTCCCTTGTTTAGTCAATGCCCATCGCGAAGTGCCTGCGACGCCTCTCTTTATCACCAACCCCTGTTTCTTCATATAATGCAATCTATCATAGAATTGCTTCTTATCCCGGTATGCCGCCGCCCAGTTT
>CAYIQI010000041.1:0-5583 GCA_964365545.1 uncultured Candidatus Saccharibacteria bacterium | reverse complement strand
ACCACCATGTGTCCGGACGGCTCGTTGATCGGGATGCCGGCGCCGATGGCGGCCAACACCGGCTCTTTGACCACATACGCGGCTTTGGCTCCCGCCTGCACCGTTGCCTCAATCACTGCACGCCGCTCGGTGGAGGTGACGGATGCAGGCACCGACACCATGACCTCGGGCCGGAACAGCCGCACGCGGCCGCTTACTTTGTTGATAAAATACCGTATCATTGCTTCCGTGACGCGGTAGTCGGCAATCACGCCGTCCTTGAGCGGACGATAGGCGATGATGGTGTCGGGCGTGCGCCCGACCATAAGTCGCGCCTCGTTGCCAACCGCAAGCACGCGGTTCTCGTCCCGCGCCACCGCGACCACCGACGGCTCGTTTGCCACGACACCTTTTTTTGGCACAAATACGAGCGTGTTGGCGGTTCCCAAATCAATGCCTATTTTACGAATCCACATATTTTTTTCTATACCCCAAACCCTATACCCTATACCCTTGTGATGTCCGCTCCGAGCGCCTGCAAGCGCTCGTCAATCCGTTCATACCCCCGATCAATATGTCCAATCTGCCCGATCGTACTCTCGCCCTCCGCAACGAGCGCCGCGATCACGAGCGTCATGCCCGATCGGATATCCACGCTTTCCATCGCGCATCCGGCAAGCGTCGCGGGTCCGGTAATCAGCGCGCGATGCGGATCCACTATCTCGCAGGTGGCACCCATTTTTTGCAACTCGGGAATATAACGCAGGCGATTTTCATACATCCAGTCATGGATCAGCGATACGCCGCGCGCCTGTGTGGCAAGCACCGCAAACGGCGGCAGATGATCAGATCCCAATTTTGGATACAATCCCGACTGAATCCTGAAGTTCTTGTAGCCCAGCGCGGGCTTCATGATGCGAAGGTCTTTGGCGTCATGCGAAAACACGACACCCATTTTGCGCAATTGCAAAAATACGGCATCCAGATACTGCGGCGCGATGGAACGAATCGTAAGTTCCGACCGCGTAGCTGCGGCAAGCGCGGCAAATCCGGAGATCTCAAGCTCATCCGGATTGATGCGCCGATGCGCGCCACGAAGCGTGGCGCCTCCGTTAATTTCAATATGCACCAGATCGCGGAATCTGATGTCAGCGCCCATGTCACGCAGAAACGCTACCAGCTCCTGCACATGCGGCTCCAGCGCCCCGAGTGAAATCACCGTGCGTCCGGGTATGCCCACTGCCGCGAGGATCGCGTTCTCTGTCGCAGTAACACTCGGCTCATCCATCACGACTGCTCCGCCCGCCATCGCGCTCCCGTCAATACGGATCACCGTATCGCTTTCTACCGCCGCGCCGAGCGCCTCAAACGCGTGCACATGCGTGTCCAAGGGACGTGCGCCAATCGCGTCTCCCCCGGGATACGGCAATGCCGCATTGCGCGTCCTGCCAAGCAGAGCGCCGGCAAACAAAATAGCGCCCCGCAATTTGCGGCACAACGCCTCGTCCGGCGCCGTACCCGCAAGGCGCGATGAATCAATTTCAAGGCGATGCGCCGTGCGGTCCCACGCCACCCTGCTGCCCAGCCCCTCGGCAATAGCAAGCATGATTTCCACATCACGAATATCAGGCACATTGTCAAGCACGCAGGGCTCGGCCGTCAGGAGAGTTGCGGCAATCAGCGGGAGTACCGCGTTTTTGGATCCTGCCGCCGTAATCTGACCTGCAAGCGCCTTGCCGCCATGAATGATAAATTGCCCTGCCATACTGGAGACCATACGCTTTTATCGTTGTCTTTTCAAGCACGGAGATTTCTGCTACGGTGAACGCAATGTCCCGACAAACGAGACGCATCATTTTCTATATCCTCACGCTTATCTTCCTCGCCGCAGGGCCGCTCATCGTCGCTTATTCTTTTGGGTACGCGTTCAATTTTTCCACGGCGCGGTTCAATCAAACCGGCGGCATTTTCATCAAATCAAAAACGCCGCGCTTGTCGGTGTTTCTTGACGGAGCATTCGTCAAAGAAACCGGCATTTTCAGTGGCAGTACGCTCCTGCCGGATATTGCCCCGGGCACGCATTTGCTCCGGCTTGAAAAACAGGATTTCCATCCGTGGTCCAAAACCGTCCGTGTCGCTCCGTCGGAGGTGACGGAACTGCGCGCCATTCTCCTGGCGCCGCATCCGGCAAACGCCGCGACATCCAGCAGGGAAGAGCTGGCGGGCGCTACCGGGACGCCTGCGCCACCGGTCGCTCTCTCGCTCGATGCCCGGGGACGGCTCATCGCCGGACGCGGCCGCGACAGCAAGATCATTATTGAAAATGTCCACTCCTACGCCCTTGCCGACAACACCATATTTTTTGTGGACAAAAACGGATTTTTTGCGCGTTACGATATGACCACCAAAGAAATCACGAGTACCAGCAGGCCCGGGTTTTTCCTCACGAGCGCGCACCTGCGTTTTATCACCGGAGACAAATTCGTCGCGATCATTGACCCCTCCGGCGGTCTTTTCCTTTTTGACAGAAGTGCTGACGCACTCGCAGCACTCACCGGCGGCATCAAAGACGCCTCTTTTGACAGCGAAGAGAAAAAGCTCGTTCTCGTAAGCGAACGCACGGTAAGCGTCCTATGGCTCGCCGATAATACGCACCAGCAGTTCCAAAAAAAAGGCGTGATAGAGCAGATATTTTCATCCGACAGCCCCATCCGCGAAGCGCGCTGGCTCTACAAAACAGACAGTCATATTGTCTGGCGCAATCGCGACGGCGTGTTCCTCACCGAGATTGACCGGCAAGGCGGCGCCAATACCGCCGAGCTAATTTCCGGCGCCGTGGACGAAATCGCCACCTTCCCCGCGCTCCCGAGCGCCCTTTTCTGGCGCAGAGAAAAAACGATCTATAAAATAGAATTATAATACCTCATCCTGATAACACCGCTCGCAATAGACGATCTCCGAACGCACCGGAAAATCATTCTTGGCGGAATCGGATGCGGGAGGGATCGGATGGGGCTGACGCGCGCCATGGAGGGAAGAAGGCAAGCGCGAAATTCGCAAGTTCGGGGCGGCTGTGCAGGGCGTCCGCAATGGAGCCGCTTTTTTTACCCGCGACAAGTGCGGCGAGTTCTTCCCCGCGCACCACGGCTTTTATTTTGACGCTTCCGCTAATCGTCATCTCCGCCCTGCCCTTATCAAAGTCAATGCTGCGGCTGTGATATTGCAAATCCGCCGAGCCGTCCACCAGTTCCTGATCGGTCGAATCGGCAAGAGCAAATGCCTTGATAAGCACTATCGCGTCATCCTGCCGGAAAACTATCGCCTTAGCAACCGCATCGGCAGACACGGAAAATTGCTCGGTGTGCATGCCGACCGCGGGTGCCGCGACTTTTTTGATTTCAATATTCTGCAACTCCTTGAGCGCCGTAAATCCTGGGGGAATCTTGCGCCCGATGTCGCTGCGCAAATCATCAAAAAGCGCTTTAGTCACCTGCTCTTGCGCATTTTTTAAGTCGTCGCCCGACACAACAGGCGCCTCCCCCTGAAACCCGCCGGCAAATCCCCCGCTTGCGGTCGCAAAAAATCCATCATAGCGGGGGGTTCCTTTGAAGCCGGGGATTTTCAAGATCGCTTTTCCGGCGATATTGGATCCCTCTCCGGGCGCATCCGCAACCAAATCCACCTCCACCGACTGGGGCATTATTTTCCCTTCTTCTATTTTCGCGCCCGGCACCGTCACGAATTTGGGCAGGCGGAAAAGCAACCCCGCGTCAGTCACCAACCGCGTGCCCGCAACCAAAATCTGGGGCGAGGAACTGAAACTGTTGACGATCGCGGCCTTGCCCCGCGCTCGCTCCGCAATCTGCCGTTTGCCGGTCGCGGTAAACGTCTGCTCCGATTTTTTGGAAAAAGAGAGTGCTTCCGCCGGAATTACTTTCTGCGGTATCAGCACTTTTGCCACCGATGTATCAAACGCAACGGCGATATCCTGCAGTGCGATGTCATCGACACGCGGCTTGAACGCAATCGTCAGCGACGCGCCCGCAGTGGATACAAAAAGTAGCGCCGCCGCAACAGCCAATCCCCCGGAAATCATGCCCCATCGCGCGAGGCGGCTGCGGCCGGTCCCGGGCGCCCGCGCCTTCCCGATGCGAGCGATTTTGGCCGGAAGCGAGGCATACTCCTTATACCGGAACGCCTGCTCCGACGATTCTTGAGACATGCGCCAATGATCAAGAAACTCCGATCCTGCCGAAGAGTCCTCGGATTCTTCGGATTCGTCAGGTTCATCCGCTGACGCGCCGTCATCGGGAGGAATGCTCTGCGCCGCGGATTTATGCACGGATAAAAATGCCGGCTCCTGCGGCTCGCGCCGCGCTCCTCGCGGCGAGATGATATGCGGCTCGCTTTGTATCATCTCATCAGAAACTCTACGGGATTCGTCCCGCATAATCTCGCCGCGGGCGATGCGCGGCTCGCCCTTTTTCCTGATGCCATCGGACTTTTTTTGTACCGCCATAATGCTCACGATTATCAAAAAATCGGCCGCCGATGCGCCACATACGCCATCAGCGCCGCAAGTCCGGCGTCTTCCGGTCCCCGCATATTGCCCCCGAGCGTATCGCCATTGAAAAAAGCAGCGCCCTCCAGCACCCGAAGCACGGGTTTCTCGGCATAAGAAAACCCGCCGAGCCAGTCGCCCGACGCCACCGCCGCCTTTATTTCGGGATAGTGCGCGCCGCCGCCCGCCAGCAACACGGCAGGAGACAATGGCCCGGTCGGATAGAATGCGTCAAGCGCCCGCACGAAATTCTTTTTCCACTCCGCCACGCCCTCGCTTGCCGCCGCCGATACCGGCATCGACGCATCATCGCGCATGCCTCCGGCGGCATAACGACGCATCATTCCCCGGGCGTCGCGCAACGAATACCGATATTTTTTCGCCGCAATTCCCGCTATGCACCGGATGCCGACCGGCATAAATGCCACATGGGCCAGTCGCCCGTCCCTCACCGAAACCAGTGCGGTTACCTCTGCTCCAATGTCAATCAAAAACGCGTCACGGATACCAAGCGCCTCGCCGAGCGCTTCCCTCTCGGCAACCACCAAAGGGATAAACTCTGTCGCAATACCGACAAGACCCCTTTGTACCTCGGCAAAGAAAACGCCGCTATCAACGGACAGGGAAAGCGTCATGACCCGAAACCGGATTTCATAGCCGTGCGGTGCGCCGGTGATTCTCCCCCGAGACGCTTGTTCTTGTCCCGCCCACGGATAACCATTGACCAAGACCTCCACCGGTACTGCGATCATCGCACGGCGCGCGTCCGCGCGTTGATTAAACAAATCTCGGTAAGCGGCGCGGACGTTTTTCCCCGTCAAGGGCACATCCCCGGCCACCGGTAACACCCAATCCTGCAAAACGCACTCGCCGACCTCCGGCCCAAGCGCAACGGTAATTTTATCAGGCGCTTTTCCAATATTCTCGGCTATGATAAAAACGCTCTCTTTGATTTTTTTAATCTTACGCAGCGGCGAGCACGACATTGGCAAATCCCAAACGAATTTTTTGAGTACGCGCGGCAGGGCGGCGGATGCCGCCCT
>CAYIQI010000040.1:0-5701 GCA_964365545.1 uncultured Candidatus Saccharibacteria bacterium | reverse complement strand
CCCTGCCGACATTATGGCGCGTATTTTTGTATTGTTCCCCGGGATTGCCCAATCCTATAATAAGCATCATGGATCAAGTATCGGGTATAAATGAGTAAAAATCAAGAGCGGCGGCGGATCGCAGTGCAGGGTGCGGGGATAAAAAATGCGCTCCGATGGTTGATCGGAGCGCATACGCTACGCAATACGGCTGAAGTCGCCGAACAGCACTATGGGCTGCATAGCAACCGCTTCATCCCAGATGTACGGGTTGTCGGGAATCGGATTTAGGAGGAAAATTTTTATCCCGCGCCGAAACGCGACACCCATCTCCAGAAATGTATTGGCGCCGATATAATACTCGGTGCCGTTTTTGGTGAAGTTGAGGACAAGGATCGCGTCTGATGCGTCAATCTTCTCAAAATGCTTTTTGATGAGTCCGTGCTGGATTTTTCTATCCGACGTCGGGTCGTTATTAACGCATCCTGCCACATGATCCTCATTATCTTGCGGCACCATGACATTATGTCCATCGACCAGTGTGATGTCCGAGCGTATCAACGGGTTGGGTATGTCTGTCTGCCGGAGCGTTCTCCCGCGCACGCGCCAGTCGTAGGTGGTGTGCATGGCGCTTCCTTTTGTTTATGCCCTGACATCAAGAAAGAAATTGTAGAGCCGCTCAAAAGGGTCCTTGCTGACGGGCAATCGGACTGATGTTACGCCGAATCGGCGATCCAAATATTTATCGCATAGGCCGTTCAGGACGCAGACGCCTTCTGGACACTTTCGCTCACAGTGCTTCTTTGGCCCGTAACTGCCTTGGTCGATCCAGGCCACCACAAACAATACGAGAAACAGCGAAAAAAGAACAGATCCTATTACTGGCATGGTTTTCCTCCTCGTAATGGCAGAAGATATATCCAACATGTGTTTTCAAAGAGCCGCTTGATTTTTGTTCCGTTTCTATTATACTGAAACGGCAATGCAAGAGCAAGACGAAAAACAAACGGAGGAATCTTCTCGCGGGAGGCGATTTTTTGCGGGTGCATGGGAGATCGTGCGGATTTTACTTATCTCGCTTGCGATTGTCGTGCCCATCCGGTACTTTATCGCCCAGCCCTTTGTGGTGCGGGGCGCGTCTATGGAGCCCAATTTTATGGATCAGGAGTATCTCGTAGTGGATGAGATCTCATATTATTTCCGCGCGCCCGAGCGGGGAGAAGCGATTATTTTCCGCTACCCGCGCGACAGAAAAGAATTTTTCATCAAGCGTATCATTGGGCTCCCCGGAGAAGAAGTGACGATTCAAAAAGGCCGGGTGATGATTGCCAATGCGGCGTATCCGGAGGGCTTTACATTAGAAGAACCCTATCTTGATCCGGTGCTCAAAACCTATCCTGATATCCAGCGTACGCTCGGATCGGACGAATACTTTATGCTCGGCGACAATCGCAATGCAAGCTCCGATTCGCGCGTCTGGGGCGCGCTGCCGCGTAAACTGATCGTCGGCCGCGCATTTTGGAGCGCCTGGCCGCCGCAGACATTCGGCAGGATTCCGGAGTATGCGGCGCAATAGTTTTTATGCCCAAAACGCATTACAAAACAAAAAGAGGCGCATTCACGATTGATCTTGATCGTATGCCGCAGGAGGAGCGCGCGGTGGGGGAAATCGCCGCGACCGCACATGCGATTGCCGCGTTTTACGGGTTTGAGCGGATGCGTATAGCGCCGATGGAAAGCGCTACGTCGTTCGCGCCGCTCGTGCGCGCCGGATTTATGGATGCGCGCCAGCCGGTTTTATGTACGATGGATACCGGAGAGGAGGCGTTGCTGTGTTTCTCGGCGGGGCTCGGCGTGGTCCGGGCGTATTTTTCCCATCACATGCAGGACTTGCCGCATCCGGTGAAGATAGTGGCAGAGGCCGATACCTATGCGCTTGCCCAAAAAAAAGGAAAAGAAAGCGGCCGCGCCGAGAAAAGAGTTCCGGATGATGAGGGAGTTGCGGTAGAGGAGGATGCGCCGTATGCCATGCGGCGCGAATGGGCGCTGGTGATGATGGGCGAGGACTCATTGATCGCGGAGGCGGAAATCATCCAGGTGATCTGGAAAGCGTGCGCCGAGCTCGGCCTTGCGTATGATGCGGTGGAGCTGAAAATCAATGCGACCGGATGCGCGCAATGCCGCGGGCCGTTCCGCTCGGCGCTGGGCGCATATCTGCGCGCTCGCGCCACGCGCCTGTGCGTCGCATCGCGGCGGGACTTGAAATCACGACCGGCCAGGATACTTGCCTGTACGGACGAGCGGTGCCGCGGCATCGCCGAGGCGGCGCCCCAGGTACTTGATTTTTTGTGTGACCGGTGTAAAAAGCAATTACGGACGCTACTGGAGTTTTTGGACGAGGCGCGCGTTCCTTACTTTCTTGACCCGACGCTGTTTGGCGAAGGATCGTGGTTTGGCGAGATTATGTTTGTGGTTGCGGTGCGGTCCGAGGAGATAATGCTGCGGTTCGACGGCGCCCCCGGAGCATCACCGGATGACGAACGCGGCCGGCGCGCGCCGATTGTTATCGCGGAAGGCGGCCGCATGTCGCGTGCCGCGCAGGCGCTCGGGGGAAAAGAACTTGCCGTTGCCACGGGGACCCTGTTCCTGGACATTATCGCGGATGAGATGCAAAAAAGATTGGGAGGCGCTGTGATCGCAACGGATGTTTTTCTGATCCAGTTGGGCGAGCTTGCCAAACGCAAGAGTTTGGAGATTCTGGAAGTGCTGCGGGAGGCCGAGGTGGATGTCAAAGAATCCCTCGGCCGCGACTCCATCAAGATCCAACTCAAGATTGCGGAGCGGGTCGGCGCGCGCTACGCGCTCGTGCTCGGCCAGAAAGAAGCGCTGGATGCGACGATTATCGTGCGCGAAACCGGATCCGGCATCCAGGAGACCGTGCCGCAGGAGAAACTGATAGAGTTTTTGAAAAAAAAGCTCAAAAAATAGTATTTCGTACCAAGAAGTAAGTATCAAGGAAGGAAGGAAAGAAAGACGCGCTTGATTCTTGATTCTTACTTCTTGATACTTGTCGTATGGAGTGCATCTTCTGCAAAATAGCACAGGGCACCGCGCCGTCAGAGACGGCGTATGAAGATGGGGAGGTGCGGGTGTTCAAGAGTATCCAGCCCAAGGCGCCGGTGCATCTGCTCGTGATTCCGAAAATACATATTGAATCCATCGCGCATCTGGAGCATGGTCACGGCGGGGTGATTGCCAAGCTCATCTATGCGGCAAAAGACGCGGCGGCATTGCTTGGACTCAAAGGATACAAGCTGGCATTCAATGTCGGCCGCGAAGGCGGCCAAGTGATTGATCACTTGCATCTGCATCTACTTGGCGGATGGCCTGTCGGCGGCGAGAAGCATGAAGTGTGAATCAGGAATAATGTTTGAAAAAATCATCACAAAAGCTGATTTTGTAAAAGGTCTCTAATTTTTATTCTATGGTACAAGTTAAAAGGAGAGAACGGGAGACTACGGCCGCGATGTTGCGTCGTTTCCAGCGCCGCGTCCAGCAATCGGGCGCGCTGATGCACACGCGCAAAGCCAAATTCCATAAGTCAAAGCCGACCAAGCGCCAGATCCGCGAGAGCGCGTTGCGGCGCGCGGTCGTGGCAAAAGAGCGCGTGCGGCTGGATAAGCTTGGCAAATTGCCCAAGGACGAAAAGCATGGCCAGCGGAGAAGCGGCTAATAACGGAGTCGGACATGAATCTCAAATCGACCATTGAAGACGCGTGCCGGAGCGCGATGAAAAATCGCGAGGGGCTCCTGCTCTCGGTCCTGCGGCTCCTGCTGACCGCGATCCACAATCGCGAAATTGAAAAACGCGCCAAGAGCGGCGGCGCGGGCAGCGAGCTTACGGATGAGGAAATTATGGCGGTTATCAGAAGCGAGGCAAAAAAACGCAAAGACGCGATTGCGGAGTACGCGCGCGGCGGCCGCGCGGCCGCCGCGGAAAAAGAAACACAAGAACTCGCGATCCTTGAAAAATATCTCCCGCAAGAAATCTCGGATGAAGAAATAGAAAAGCTCGTCCGGCCGCTGGCGGCGGGACGCGCGATGAGCGATTTTGGCGCGGTGATGAGTGCTGCCATGAAAACCGTGGCAGGTGGTACCTCGGGCGACCGGGTGAGTGCGGTAGTGAAGCGCATGCTCGGCGCTTGACAGAAAGTAAGAAAGTAATAATATAGGGATATGCAGACGGCACTCAATGCAAGAATTCAAAATGTAACCCGTAAGGGGCAAATTACTCTTCCGGTCGTGTGGCGACGGAAGACGGAAGCCCGCCAGATTATTCTGCGCGTAAAAGGGGATATGCTTGAAATTGTTCCTGCAGCGCTTCCCATCCGCCGCGAACGCAAAGAAAAAGAGTATACGGTTTTTGACGCGCTACGGGACAACAAAGGCAGGGGCTTGAAAGCATCCGATTTATTGACGCTGTTAGAGAAAATGAATGCGTAGCATATGGACAGGATTCAAAAGCTCTTTTCGCGTCTTCCGAAAAAAGAACGACTGCAGTTGCAGTCGTTTATTGACGCTTTGATGCACGACGACTTGTTTAAGAAAACTCATATTCAGAAATTGAAAGGCGGCGATTTGTTCCGCGCGCGCAAAGGAAGATTCAGAATTATTTTTCACCACGATCAAATCAGGGATATTGTCGTTGATTCCATAAAAGTCCGCAACGAGAGCACATATAGAGATCTATGAAGAAGCGCATTGGACGAGAAATTATGGTGAAGATAATGTGTGTTGCACTTACCAAGCGGTCGCTTGGTAAGTGCAAAGATGAGATTTTGACGGAGCATCAAGAATTGGTTGTAATAGAAAAGCCCCTTGCGTTTGCGGCGCAAGGGGCGGCTGTGGAGAGAGGAGAGCGTTGGAGGCGAGAAATTAGCGGAGGGCGCAGAATTGGAAACTTCCTTGATAGATCACCGGCCCCATTTGCGTAATGAATGGCTGTATTACTTCTTCACCATCAAGGTGACGCTGTTGACATATTTTGTTGAAGTACTTTGCGAAGAAGCACAAAAACCAATATAGCTTCCTCTTTGGTACCGCTGCAGTAGCCGTCGTAAGACATCTGCGTGATAGGTTGCCACAGACGAGTATGTCTGGATATTTGTATGTCCTCCTCAATCACCTCATTGCCAAAAAAAGGATTGTGGCCGTAATACACGTCCTTGTATCGCCACTCCGGCCACTGTGCGTCAGCAAAGTTATAACATTTACCTTCATCAGCAAGGATAACGGATTGATCTGCTGATCCATATCCGCTCTTTTTCGTAGCGAGATAGAATTCAAGAAAACGCGAATCATCCAGCAGCGTATTGATGTGCGCCATCGCCATTCTCCTAATTGTTTGAGAACAAAAATGAAGGACCCCATCCTCCACATGCCGAAAACTCTATCATCCGCAAACGCAAAGAAAATTGTCAAGTACCTGCCACGGCCGGTCCGGAGGCGGTTGCCTGCGGAGATTTCGGTTGTGGCGGTATCGGAACAGGAGTCGCGGCGGCTCAACCGCCGGTATCGGGGGAAAGATAAATCCGCGAATGTGCTGTCATTTTTGTATGATGATACTTCCGTGTCATCCCCGCGCAAGCGGGGATCCAGAGAACAGAAAACTGGATTCCCGATCAAGCTTGCACTCGGCTGCGACCGAGTGTCGGGAATGACA
>CAYIQI010000039.1:0-5729 GCA_964365545.1 uncultured Candidatus Saccharibacteria bacterium | reverse complement strand
GGAGCACTAGCTTGTCACGCTAGGGGTTGCGGGTTCAAATCCCGTCGTTCCCGCCAACATTCTGGAAGGTCTTTGGGATTGAAATGCGGGGGCGGATGCCCCCGCATTGTTATTTTTGCAGGCATCGGCGATAATGAGGAGGATGGAGATAGAGATAGACAAAAAGGGGATACGGTCTGCGTTGGAGCTATGCGCGGCAGGCGCGATTATTGTCATTGCCGCGCAGTTTATCGTATTTCGCGCGGATGTATTTTTTGCGCCGCCGCCGGAGGCGGTAGTACCTGTGCCGCTCGCGGATAGCGCCGCGATCCTGCCGGATGAGAATGCTTTTTATATCAGCCCCGCGAGCACCACGCCGATTTTTCTCGGCGCAAAAGCATTAGAGAAGAAGCGCGAGGCGCTTGTATGGGAGAAGCGCGATTTTATCGTGGTAGACCAAGATGCGGCAAAGGTTTCGTTTTACAATAAAGGCGCGCTCCGCGCGGCGTATCCCATCGCAGCCGCGCCCGCATCCGGCGGTTTTTTTGACATACCGCGGGGGTTTTACACGGTGCAGGGCAAGGCCGAGGACCATATCACAAAAGACGGGCGCCGGCATTTTTCGTGGGCCGTGTATCTGTACAGCAATTACCTGATTCGCGCCGCGCTCCCTCTGCGGGGGAATGCTGCGATTAGCCGCGCGGTGCAGGATGAGGCGGGGATAGCGTTGGCACCGGCTGATGCAAAAGCGCTTTTCGCCGATGTAAAAGAAGGCGTGCCTGCGCTCGTCCTGCGTAGCGTCTCGCCGCTCCAGCCGTCGTTTGCCTATTTCCGCAAGTCGCTCCTGCCGCATGCGGTGCCCGAGGTGAGCGCCGCGTCCGCGCTCGCCGCGGACATTGAAACCGGCGAGATGCTCTTTGAGAAAAATAAAAACGACGCGTACCCGACGGCCTCGCTCACCAAACTTATGACCGCGATAGTCGCATCCGAAGAAATAAAGCCCTCGCGCGTACTGGCGGTGGGCGACGAGGCGCTCGCAACCTACGGCAATTCGGCCGGGCTTTCGCGCGGCGAGGCGTTTCGCGCCGATGATCTCATGCACGGGTTGATTCTGGAGTCGAGCAACGACATTGCCGCGCTCTTTCAACTTGCCGTCCCGCATTTTGTTGAGAAAATGAACGCAAAAGCCACGGACCTCGGCTTGCGCAAGACATTTTACGATGACGCCAGCGGCCTGTCGCAAAAAAACATCACGAGCGCCGCGGACTTGTACATCCTGCTCCGGCGCATGGATGCGACTCACCCTGAACTGCTTGCCATCAGCCGCGAGCGCGTCTACACCGCGGTATCGTCCGGCAAAAAAAGGACGCATATCTGGCGCAATGTGAATTGGCCGGCGGGGGACAAGCGGTATCTTGGCGGCAAAGCGGGATTTACCGACGAATCCATCCAGACCATGGCGGGCATATGGAACACGCGCATGGCGGAGTATGGCGGCAGGCGCATTGCGATCGCCCTCATGGGATCGCGCAATCGCGTGTCGGATGTGCGCGCGATTATCGCGTACCTTGAAAAAAATTTCGTGTACGGATTTGCATCCGCGGCGGACAGTAAGAGCCGTTCCGCATCGCTCACGGGGCAGGAGGGCGCGGCAATATACGAGGCGATTGCGCGCTGATAGGCGATCATCTGGATTTCAAATGGTAAAAAACTTATGCGATAGCATAAGTTTTTTACCAAAAGACAATTTAATTAGATTCGTGGATCGTTGTTATTGATTTTTGGCGCTACGGATTGGCGTGAGTTTTGCGCCGACAACCACGGCTATGGCAATGATAAGGATATTTTTTATTATATACTGTCCCTCCAGCGTCGGGACCAGTAGCCCCTGCCATGTGATTTCGGGTAGAAGGATGAGGGGGAGCGTGGTAGTTGCCAGATGCACGCCAAGGAGGAGAATCGCAAGCCGTTCCCATCCGCGGATAAGGAACAGGATGCCGATGGCCATTTCAAAAAGCGAGAACAAGGCATAGAAAGCGGGGAATGGCACAAAAGGAATTGTCCGTTGGAAAAGTGCTTGCACCATGGGACCTGCGGGGCTCACGCCCACGAGTTTGAGAACTCCAAACCAAAAGTAGACGACAAATATCGCGGTGCGCGCCATGCGCGCCTCTATTTTTTGCAGGCGGCCTATTACCGCAGAATCAATTTTTTGGATGGTCGGGAGCATGATCTTTGTGGCCTATCTCGTCGTTGGGGATGTCTTTTCTGAATCCGCGCGCGATCCAGGCGGCAAGTCCGAAGATAAGAGAGAGTGCGAGCGGTGGCACGAGCGCCCAGCCGGCAAGCGGGAGTATGCGCGGCGTCATAATGACGCGCATGACATTATCCCAGTATCCGTATCGCCCCGCATAATCTATGGTAAGCGGAAATACCGCGGCAACCGCGCCAATCCACAGCACCACGGCGGAGAAATATATTCTTTTGAGCCCTCTTTTGAGATCCATAAACGAGTCGTTATCTCTCTATAGGCAAAGCATATCACGGCTCCTACATATTTTCCAGTATGCCGTCCCGTTAGTTCTTGTGAAAATACTTCTTGCCGCGCAATTGTTTCGGCAGCAAATCCTCATCCGTATATTTCTCGTAATTCTTGCCGTAGCCGAGATTCTTCATAAGCGCTGTCGGCGCGTTGCGGATGGCAAGGGGGATCGGCAGGTTGCCGTGCTCCTTGGCATCCGCTATCGCCGCTTGATACGCATCGTACGCCGCTCTGTTTTTCGGCGCAACAGCAAGATATACGGTACCGTGACCGAGATTGATGCCCGCTTCCGGATACCCGATGATTTCTACTGCGCGGAACACGGCGTTGGCAAGGACGAGCGCATGCGGATCCGCCATGCCGATGTCCTCGCTCGCAAATATCACCATGCGCCGCGCGATAAACTTGGGATCTTCTCCGGCCGCCACCATGCGCGCCAGATAATACAGCGCGGCGTCCGGCTGGCTTGCGCGCATGCTTTTGATGAACGCGCTGATTGTATCGTAATGCTCGTCTCCTTTTTTATCATAGCGCAAATGCGCGGATTGGAGCGTGTTTTTTAGATTATCTATAGTAATGTCGCCATAGAGTCGGTGCGTATTGTCAATCATTGCAATGGCTTGTCGCGCATCGCCATGACACATCGCGATGAGCCAGTCGGACGCGTCTTCCGGCAGAACAAATCCGGTGCGTACGATGATAGTGCGCATCTCATTATCCGCGAGTTCATTGAGCACAAACACGCGGCATCGCGAGAGGAGCGCCGCGATCACTTCAAAACTCGGATTTTCGGTGGTGGCGCCGATGAGTGCCAATTTCCCCGATTCCACATACGGCAGGAGAAAATCCTGTTGTGCTTTGTTGAAGCGGTGTATCTCATCCAAAAATAAAACCTTCGGCCCCATCAGGCCGACAGGGGCATCCACGATTTTGCGTATGTCGTCTTTTCCCGCAGACACTGCCGAAAGTTCGTAGTAATCCGCCTTCAGCGCGCGAGCATATATCTTGGCAAGCGTGGTTTTGCCACTGCCCGGAGGTCCCCAGAGGATAAAGGAAAAGAGATGCTTTTTGGCGATGGCCTCGGCAATCGGCTTGCCCGCGCCAACCAAATGCGCCTGCCCCACAAACTCCTCCAAGTTCTCCGGCCGTATTTTTGACGCAAGCGGTTCAATAATTTTCATTGTTACCTTTTCAATATAGCGAGGATTATCGAAATAGTAATTGCGGTTATTGATAAAACTATTGAGATTCTTTGATCTGCAGATTGAGAGTATCTATTAAGATTTCGATCTATTATTTCTAACAAGGCAAATCCTTCTTGGAAGTGCGGGATAACAGCATTTCTGGTATTCATATAATCAGAAAGCATCTCTGCAATTCTCTGCTGATCTTTTTGTTGATCAAGAGTGTTTTCTTTGAATAATTCATCGGGGGTTTCATAAATATGGTAGGCCTGCAATAAGTTTTTGTTTATGATGCGGTATTTCTCTTGAAGCTCAGACAATGTTTTTCTGAAGAAGCTGTTTATAAAACCCTGTCTATAGTCGCCGATTTCAAGTGAAAGTTTTCGTATTTCTTTCACAATCGGAAACACCTGCGTAGATAGATGATTCAGTATTGGTTTACCTCCTAACTCCGAATTGAATGGACCCCAACGCATAAAATTTGTGAATAACTTCAGTTTGTATTCATTCTAATCATTTTCTATATTCGGCTCGCGTTTCTGATGCGTTCATATGTTAGGCACCCATCTTCCAGACGCCACGCTCCATAAATGCTTCGATGGTCTGACGTTTGGCTTTATTTATCAAATTGGCATGAGAGAGTTTGTATTTTTTTGCATAGTCAATTAAATTCATGATTGTCTTATTTTCGAGATATGCTAAACGCTTATGATAACTATTGGTCAGCGCTCGCACAACAATTGTCTCCATGATTTTTGTCTCACCTTTTGTCTGAAATTCCCGAAACGCATCATAATACATCGCACGGTCAATAAACTTAATATTGATCGCAACATATCCTCCACGCAGGAGTAAGTAATTATTAAGAACCCGCCCGATACGCCCATTCCCATCACAAAACGGATGGATATACTCAAAACCTAAGTGAAATCTAGCAATTCTTTTTACGATAGATTCTGAGGTGTTTGCGTTATATTCCGTCAAAACCTTCTGGAGACGATCTGTCACTTCAAGCGGATTGGGCGCGATGTGATCGCCGACCCGCACCCATTCATCCTCTTTTCTAAATCTGCCAGCAATATCGTCGCGGATATTAGAAATGAGCATTTTATGCAACGCCAAGATAATCTCGAAATTCAACTCGGACTCTTTTGATTTTCCTTCTATGTAGGCAACCACACGAGCCAAATTTTTCGCCTCAAAAACTTCTCGTTCTGATATATATCTATCCAACCCTATCTGGAGTAGAATTTTGTCGGTTTCCTCAAGTGAAAGAGTACTATTTTCAATAGCATTAGAGTTATACACATGGTCAGAGACTTCCGCCTCCGCGATCATCTTCAAAAGAGACTCCTTGCCTACGATGGCCTTGTAGTACCTTTCGCGAAGTTCTTGTATTCGTTTATATGCTTTGAAAGTATTAGCCATTCTTTAAGTATGGTGTAATTTAACGAAAAAGTCAATCAATATCGTTAAAATAGAAGAAAAAAAGCTGTTTTTAACGATATTCCCTACAACTCCCCAGCAAACGCCTTACTCAAGACCGACTTCTTGAGCTCCTCCAAACCCGCCAACTTCTGCCCGTATATCTTCTCCAATTTCTTTGTCTCGTCCAGATCATCGAGATATTTCAAAAAGAGTATCCACGAGGTCTGCTCCACATAGTCGAGTTCAGTCGCCGACCCGGAGTCGGTGTGGAGTATTTGATCTATGTTTTTGAATGATGTTTCAAACATGGATTAACCCCGTATGTTATTGGGGTTCAAAATTGGCAATCGACGGAGGGGGGGGATTCCTTTTTGCTCCGACAAAAAGCCCGGACGCTATACTTAGTAGCCTGCGCTCACTCGGCTACTCTCCGTTCCCTCCGCTCACTATCTCGCGCCCTTCGAATCTCTCACGCGAGCAAAGCAGTTTGCTCGCTCCTCTCCTCATGCGCGGATGCTCATTGCGGTGTTTTTTGACTGATGTTCGAACATTCTTTGAGCAAAACCCCCACTAAGGAAGCCCCTCCGACGCTAAAG
>CAYIQI010000038.1:0-5925 GCA_964365545.1 uncultured Candidatus Saccharibacteria bacterium | reverse complement strand
CAAAAATATCACTGGCGGAAAAATATTCCATCAACGCGTCATGCAGAATGGCGCCGGTCATCCGTACGCGCTCCCCTGCGTCCCGTTCCGCTATGATACGCCGCAGATTTTCTTCCTCGGGTCCGGAACCCGCAATCACCAGACGCAAATCCGGCATCTCAACGGCAAGATCCGCAATCGCATCAATCACCGCGGCAAAACCCTTCCACGGCACCAAGCGCCCGACTGCAATAATGACAACGCCGGACAAACCAAGTTGCTCTCTTGCCTCCTCTCTCGACGCCCGTCGCTCCGGCATCGCTACCGCATTATATACCACTGCAATCTTTTCTTGCGCAACGCCCCATCCGGCGACGATCCTACGCAGATACCGACTCGGCACAATAATCTTGTCCGCGCGCCGCGCAACAAATTGCTGAATCCGCCGCCGCATCTCGGTCATCGCGCCGTGTCGTTTTTTCTGAAACGCCTCCGGTGTTTCGTATTCTTTATTCTTTATTCTTGATTCATGATTCATGTATTGCTCCCACGCGTAATCACCCACGATTTTCAAAAAAAACTTTCTGCGCAAAAGGCGCGCCGCGGCAAGCGCCGGGAGTCCGACACTCACCGGATCCTGCGCAAAAATAATGCCGCTCCCGCGCGCCGCGGCAAGCAAGCGCAAAAAGTACGCGAGATGCCGCGCGATGCGCGGCAGATGCCTGACCCCGCCAAAATAGCTCACGCGCACGGCAATCTTTTCCCGAGGCAACTCATCCGCGAGCAACGCCGTGTAGGTCGCGGGCCCTCCGATATCCGGCGGGAACAGACCGGTGGCAATAGTGATCCTTTTTTCCGCGCCAAGGGCGGCATAAAAAATGTCGCGGTACCGGCGCGCGATAGTATCCCAGTCAAACCGCTGTATGATCTTTTCGCGCGCCCGCCCCGCCATCGCTTCCGCATACGCGGGATCCCGGAGCAATCGCGTAATTTTTCGCGCACAATCCGCCGAATCATCAACCCCTGCAAATAATCCGGTTTTTTCATGCTCAATAATATCCGGTATGCCGCCCACCGCAGTTGCAACCACGGGCACGCCGGCGGCCGCGGCCTCCGCAAACGCATTGCCCATGCCCTCGGACCGCGACATGCGCACAAACACATCCGCCTCATGCAAATGACGCGCAAGCTCCGTATGCGGCACCGTGCCAAGAAATACTATCGCATCGCCAACGCCAAGTTCGCTCGCCAATGCCGCAAGGCGAAGCCGCTCCGGCCCGTCGCCCGCGATGCGGCATTGGATACCGGGAATTTGCTTCCGGACTTCCCCGATCGCACGGATCAAAATATCCACGCCGTTTTTCCGAACCAGCCGCGACACCGTGATAACCATATTCCCATTCCGCGCTCTTTTGACTTTTAATTTTTGACTTTCGAACTTCTCCCCATCCACCCCGTTGTGAATCACCGCGGCCGGGCCGCAATATCCGTGCGTCCGCGCAACACCGAGCAGATAGGATGATATCGCGGTGACCGCATCCGCGCGGGCAAGCATCCGGCGAAATGCAAACCCTATCAACCCGCCTCTGCCGCTCTGCAGATATTCTTCTGATTCGCCGTATTGGACGGTAAAAATAAAGGGAACGCGCGGGAATAATGTTTTTATCGCCGCGCCTCCCAACGCTCCCTGCGAAACATCCATACCCCACATCAGGAATCTGGAATCTAAAATCCGGAATCTGGAAAAAACATACCACGGAACCAAAAAAGGAAGGAGCCACTTGTCAAAACGCGTTCCGAATCCGAGTCGGATGACCGTCCCCTCCGGCGCGGATTCGCGGCGCGCAAGATCGCGCGACATGCGCGCGGTCAGGATGATAAAATCAAAGTCGCCGGCAAGACGCCCGGCAACTTCTTCAATGGCGATTTCAGCGCCGCCCACAAAAGGCCGGTACGCAGTCGCGCAGACAATTATCTTCGGTTTTTCCATATCTTCTCTATAGGATTTCAACGGTTTCTTAGAAAATACGTCGCATGAAAAAGAAACCCGCGGCGGCAAACGCGCTCAATGTAAAAGCCGCGCCAAAAAATATGCCGGGAAAATAAACGGTATTCCTACTGATTGTATCTGATGGCGCCTCTCCGTGCGGCGGCGCCGAGAGCGCGCTTGCCACAAGGGACGCCTTCGCAGGCGATTCTCTTTTTGCCGAGGACGCGTGCGCATCCCGCGCGGCCGATGACGCCAATACGCCGATGGCCAACGGATGAGACGGCGACGACGAAGCGTCTCTGCTGCTGCCTGCTCCGATCTTTTCTGCAGTTCCCCGCCCCATTCCCGCATTCCACTCTGCGGCGGCCGATCCGCCGGGATAGCGCAATATCACTTTTCTGTCCGGCATGAGACCCGTCACGCGATTCGCAAACGCGGCCTCGCTCCCCACCCCGACGATCGTATGCACCGGAAGAAAAAACCTCCTGCCGCCGTCGTCTTCCACAATCCATCCGCCGATATCCGCTCCGGCGCCGGAAGGATTGGCGATACGGACGGAGCCGCCCTCCCCGGCTGTAACCTCGGCAATCGTGATTTTGTTTGGGATGACGCGCACGACAACATAGTCCGACGCCGCATACTCTCCGGAAGACACCGCGAGCGCTACGGTATAAATGCCGGGCGCCCGATAACTATGCCCGACTGATTTGCCCTCGGCCGTCTCGCCGTCCCCGAAGTTCCACCAAAATCTCGCGCCCACAATCGGCTCGCGGATGAGCCCTATCGCCTCGCCGACAAAATCCTCTTCGACCCCGGCAAGCACGATGCGGTCTTCACCCGCAAACGCCTGTATCGTCGGCGCGGGCGGCAGGGGAACAACCGGCGCGCGGTAAGCAGATGTGCCGCCCGATGTTGAGGTGGCGGCCGGGGATGCGGAGGTGACCGGGGAGACCGCAGACGATGCTCCGCCGGATCCGATCGTTATATTCTGACGCGCGCTCCATTGAACATTCCAGTCCGCAACCTGCCATGCGGCGCATGTCGTGCCGTCGGGCTTGAGCGCGATATCGGCATCAATCCGGTAATTGCCAGCGCCGGTATCCTTATAATAAAAAGCGCGCGCAGTCCAATTGCTGTTTATCGTAAGTATATTTATCGGATTCCAATTGTCGGCATTGGAAGAAAACTCGCCGGTCTTTGAGGTTGAAGATACCCCGAGACAGAGGGTCTTTCCCGCGCTCACGGGATTGCCGCCCGCATCCTGCGCTTGTATTCTCAATTCTCCCGAAACCGCACCCGATGCAATGCTCTGCGGATCAGTGATAAACGTAAAACGGGCGATGAGCGAAGGCGCCGCTACCGCGGACGGCAGAAATAAAAGAAGAAAACCCGCCACGACAAGAGTCATGGCAATTGGCTTTCTTTTCATCGCGATAATCCTAAACTTCACCGCGTGATCTGAAGCACTTTCTCCTGAATCACTTTTACCTGCGTCTGCAATACCCGCAACTGCAGCTTCTGAATCTTATCCTGAATCTCCATCAAGGTCGCATTCTGCTGCACTACGGGGGGATTCGGCACCGTTGACGGCCGGGGTAGAATGGCGATTTTCTCCTGCAAGACGCGTATCTGCTCGCGGATGAATTGCGTCTGTTTATGTTTGATGGAGTCCTCAAGCGCAACGCGTATCTGCTGCTGTAGGGTATCCTGCTGGGCCGCAAGCCGGGCCAATTCATCCTGCAAGGCAAGTAATGTATCGCCCGTTGCTTTTTTCACTTCCTCACCAATCTCTGCAATCCTATTCTCTATCCGCGCCGCCTCTTCGCTAATCGCCTGCGGCTGGAGCGTTGCCACTACTCCTTGCAATATCTGAATCTGGCGTTCAAGCGTACGGCTCAACTCCGCCTGCGTCGGCGCATCAGCTTTGGGCGATTGAGGAGGAGGCGCAGCCGGCGGCGGGGGGGTCGGAGCAATACCCAACACCCCCCGTTGAATCGCTTTTAATTTCTCACCGATTATTTTCAATTGGATAATCTGCAACTGGTCCTGGATTGCCGAGATATCGGCGAATCCCGCGCTCGTGGATACGAAAAAAAGAAGCAGGAGAAGCGCGAATAAGAATGGGGCGCGATTTTCCATGAGATTATTTCTTAAGCGCGTTTATTTTTTCCTGAATCGCTTTTATCTGCGCCTGGATCAGCTTGGCCTGAATCGCCTGAATCTGCTCCTGCACCGCCTTGAGCTGAGCAGCCGATGCCGCCGGAGCAGGAGCGGGAGCCACGGATGGAATCGCTGGTGAGGGCGCCAAAGGGGGTTCTGCGTTCTGCGAGGGCACCGAAAGAGGAGCAGCGGCGCCAAATATCTCTTGAATCTTGGCAAGGGTCTTCGGGCCCACTCTGCCGTTTCCGGTTTCATTATCGCTCTGAATCACGCCGTATTTGAGCTGAAACTTGCGAACCGCGCGAGTCGTTGCCGGACCGTAGTATCCGCTCGCGGTTCCCTCCGGATATACATCAGGATCTGATGCGAGCAATTGCTGTAATGACCGTACTTGATCATCGCGAGAACCGGGCGAGAGCACGCGGGAGGGAATACCCGCGGAAACCGCAGATACCGGCGCGGGTTGTGCCGCAGGCGCCGCCGGCGGAGACACGGATAGAGGAGCCGCCGCGCCAAACACCTCATCCAATTTTGCCCTCGTTTGAGGACCTACATTGCCAAGTTGAGAAATACCGTATTTTGCCTGGAACCGCTTGACCGCGCGCTGGGTGGCCGGGCCAAACAGTCCGGTGGCGAGTCCTTCGGGATAGACTCCCGTATCTTGCGCCAGCAACTGCTGAAGCGCCTTTACTTCGTCGTTCCGGTCGCCCAAGGCAAGATTTCTCGTAATCACGCCTGCAACTGACGCGACGGCA
The DNA here is from genome assembly GCA_964365545.1 of uncultured Candidatus Saccharibacteria bacterium. Lineage (GTDB taxonomy): Bacteria > Patescibacteriota > Minisyncoccia > Sungbacterales > HO2-52-23 > 2-02-FULL-52-23. Next base: position 1,041 of record CAYIQI010000038.1, on the reverse strand, counting down.
CCCCGCGCCGCAACACCCGCGGCGCCGAGTCTCTGCGCGATCTGCTGCTGTACCGCCGCAATCTGTTGCTTGAGAAGCGCCACTTTATCTACGGTCGCCGGTGCGGGAACAAAACTCGAGAATCCGCCGCCGCCCCCTCCTCCGCTACTGCCTCCTCCGCCGGATGATCCACCGCCGCCTCCGCCGCCGCAGGTGCCGGAGGGGGTTACCGCAGTAGCGCCGTTCGTTGCGGGAATCGCCAACGACGATTCGCTGGATCCGCACACTGTTGAAATATTCCGGTTATTGGTAAGATTCTTTTTGTCTCCGGAGCGAAGATCCACGCTCGCAGACCCGCCTCCGGTAAATGTCAAGGTGCCACTGGTCAAATCCAGCGTATTGAAGCCGCTTCCGGATTTCAATGTATAGTTAGAGCTATCGCTCGGCAGTATGAGCGTTACATCCGCATCGGTGCTCACGCTGTCAGCCAATACGAATGAGAATGGCAGGACTGCCGCCGCAGTCGCGGCGACTACTACATATCTGATAAGGGAGGTTCTCCGCATAAAGATAAGGAGAGGGCGTAAGTTAAGTCAGTTGAAAATCGTTCCTACCGGCACGATCCCGCCTCCACCACAAGACCCCGGCCCGGGACGGCGAAACTCTGATTATTATAGCTGCTCGCCAACACCGATGTGGTCGCATAAATCCTGACTAAGTTTCCGTCTGCCGCGCGCAACTGGATGCACCCTGCAAAAAATCCCGAATCATTTGCTCCTGATGCATTCACGGCGAGCGTAGAGGTGCCATTTGCTCCTGCTCCAATAATCGCATCTCCGCCAACACTCAATCTTGCTGCTGGCGTCGTAGTGGAAACCCCCATCGATCCGTTGGTTGTGCTTACCAGAAGTCCATTAGAGAATGTAGAGGTTGCAATAGTGGATGTCGCATGGAACGACGGCAGTCGCAGCGTGCTGTAAATCGTTGAGGTGCCGGTACTCGCATCCGCATAATTCGCCACGCCCTGGATACTCCACCGAGTTCCCGGGGTGGAGGTGCCTA
>CAYIQI010000037.1:0-5942 GCA_964365545.1 uncultured Candidatus Saccharibacteria bacterium | reverse complement strand
ATTCTCTTTGATATCTATTGGCTGTTCAAAACAATCTACCTCTCCCTGCACCTGCGCGCGACATTCAGGAAAATGCGCGCGAATATGGCGGTCAATTGGCTCAACAGGTTATCCGGACTACAAACCGCAAACTACAAACTACAAACTCCGCAGTGGCACGACATCTATCATCTCGTGATTCTCCCTATGGCGCACGAACCGTACGAGGTGGTACGCGAGAGCTTGACGGCGATTGCCGCAGTCAACTATCCCAAAGACCGGCTGATCGTCGTGCTCGCGCGCGAGGCGCGCCTCCCGGAATCCGAACAAGTCGCGGAGAAAATCGCGCAGGAATTCGGCGATGTATTTTTTAAATTCCTCATCACCGCGCATCCTGACGGACTGCCGGGAGAAATCCGCGGCAAGGGATCCAATGAGACATGGGCGGCGCGTGCCGCCCGGCGCGAAATTATTGATTTCGCAAAAATCCCCTACGACAGTATCCTCGTCTCGGTGTTTGACGCGGACACGCAGGTGGCGCCCGAATACTTCGGCATTCTCGCGCATGCCTTCCTTTCCGCACCCCACCCCCTACACTCCAGCTACCAGCCCATTCCGCTCTTTACCAATAATATTTATCAGGCGCCGGCGCTGGCGCGCGTCATTGCCTTCTCCTCATCCTTCTGGCACATGATCCAGCAGTCGCGACCGGAGCGCCTCACCACATTTTCCTCCCATGCCATGCCATTCAAAGCACTCGTCGAGGTCGGCTTCTGGCGCACAAGCATTGTCTCCGAGGATTCGCAGATTTTCTGGCAATGTCTGCTCCACTATGACGGCGACTGGCGCACGGTGCCGATTTTCTATCCGGTGTCTATGGACGCCAATGTCGCGCCGCAGTTCTGGCGCACCATGAAAAATCTCTACCGCCAACAGCGCCGCTGGGCATGGGGGCCGTGCGAGAACATCCCCTATTTCATCGAGGGATTTATAAAAAACAGGCGCATCCCGTTTGGCAAAAAATGCTACTGGGCATTTCATTATATTGAAGGCGCCCATGCCTGGGCGACCAATGCGCTCATCATCTTCAGCTTAGGGTGGCTGCCGGTATTGCTCGGCGACACCCAGTTCCAACTCTCGGTGCTCTCCTATAACCTCCCGCGCATCACGCGCATGGTCATGAATTTTGCTATGGTGGGCGTCGCGTCCTCGGCGATCCTGGCCATCCTCCTGCTCCCGCCCAAACCCATGTGGTTCCGAAGACGGCATTATTTCTTGTATGGGGTGCAATGGATTCTCATGCCGGTGCATCTTATTATTTTCGGCTCATTCCCGGCGCTGGAAGCCCAAACCCGCGTGATGCTCGGCGGCACATGGCGCCTGGGATTCTGGATCACGCCAAAATTCCGATCCGCGCCAAAACCATGACCGCCATTCTCATTCTCATCTTCACCTATCCTGTAACGCTCTACGCGGGCCTTTTACTCTTGCTCACGCTCGGAGGCATCGGGCTCTCAATACCGGATGAAGCCATGCTCATTTTTATCGGCTATCTTGCCTATCTTGGATTTATCGATCTTGACATTGCTCTTGGCATCGCCATCGCGGGCGTCATTGCGGCGGACATCGCGGGCTACCTTGCGGGAAGGTTCGCCGGCGCATTCCTCATGCGCGTCATCGCGTACTCGCGCCACGCCAACGCGGTTTACAGAAAAGCAGAATCGCTTTTCGCGCGCCACGGCGACAAAATCGTCGTCATCAGCCGGCCATTGTTGAGCATCAGAGTCGCGGTTCCCCTGTTCGCGGGGCACACCCGCATGCCGTTCAGAAAATTCCTCGCGCTGGATGCGCTCGCGGCGCTACCATGGGCAGTTCTTTTTGTCATGGTGAGTTATTATCTCGGATCAGGCGTTGAACTCATCACAAAGATCCGCGCCATCAAGCATTATTTCTTTCTGTCGCTCGGCCTTGCCATCGTCATCTACGCCGGAGTACGATTTATCAAAAGCGCCGTGCCGCCGCAGAGTTAATCCGCGAGTGTAGTATAGTGGCAGTACATTTGCTTCCCAAGCAAAGGACGCGGGTTCGATTCCCGCCACTCGCAAACTTAATATATGACTGAACGGTCCCAACAAAACCATGAAGGATTTTTTAAAAGGATTCGGGGTCATCGTGCTTGCCGGAGGATTACTCATCGGCCTGATATTCCTTGCTCCTTACATTTCATCATTCATAAAACACGGCGCCCCCTGGCGTAACATCGGGGGGCGCCGTGATGCAAACCCGCCGACTGTGCCAAAAAAAACCGCGGCGGAACTTGTGGCTGAGGCGCGCAGCCGATCTCAAAATATCAAAGCGCTCTACATGACCGCGGATGTTGCCAATGATCAGGGAAAAAGCGCCACGCGCCTTCGCAATCACCTCATCGCTCTTGCCGACACCACCGAGATCAACGCGATCGTCATTGACATCAAAGAGGTTTGCGGCCCGGAGTATGATGAAAAGAATCTCGCGCGACTGCTCGACACATTGCACCAAAAAAATATCTGGACCATTGCGCGCATCGTCGCCTTCAAAGATGCGTCACAGCGCGAAGCGCATCCAGAATGGTATCTGACGCGTGCCGTGATAAAACCGGAGGACGAAAGCGCCTGCGCCCGCAAATCACATCTGACCGCCAAAAATCCATCAGGTATCGCCGCCCATGCGCCGCTCTGGCGCGACAATAAAGGCGGTTATTGGGTGGACCCGGCGTCCCCGGGCGCACGCAATTACATCATAGAGTTTGCCAAAAAAATAAGCGATTTGGGATTTGACGAATTACAGTTTGATTATGTCCGCTTCCCGTCAGACGGCGATGTCTCACACGCCGTGTATCCCGTATGGGACGGCAAAACGCCGAAACACGATGCCTTGAAAGACTTCTTTGTCTCTCTGCAAAAAAACCTCAAAGCGTATCGCCCGGAAATCATCCTGTCCGTGGATCTCTTCGGCCATGTCGCGGATCAGGGCGAGGATAAAACTATCGGCCAGCGCCTCGCGGACATCGCGCCGTCGTTCGACTATGTTTCCTTTATGATCTATCCATCGCATTACTATAATGGCCTCCAGTTGCCGCCGGATCCAAGCCGCAAACTCCCGGCAATCAACTACACGCTTGCCGAGGCACGCACGCATCCGGATGTCGTGGTAGGCCGCTCACTCCTTGCCGCGCTTAATTTTTTCCAACATCCCATTACCGCATCCTCCGCCACGAGCTCCTCCCCTCCTGTTGCGACGCCGACCGCGCACGCTCTGCTCCGGCCGTGGCTGGAAGATTTCTTCCATGAACAGGATCTACTCGCCGGACGGCCCTCGGGTGCCGCCAAAGTCCGCATGCAAATAGACGCCGCGGAACAATCAGGAGGCCACGGCTGGCTCCTCTGGAACGCATCCAACATCTACAGCGAAGACGCGCTCAAAAAAGAGTGATTCGTAAGGGGAACAAAAAAACTATTTTGCGTTCAACAGCGCCTCGTACTCTTTTGCGCGCTGGTCAACGAGTTTGATCGCATCATCAATCTCCCGTGCCGCGAGCGCTGCGGTCGGCGCAGGAGACGGCACTGCCTCTGACTCGCGGTTGCGCACCGCATAAAAAAGATACGCGTCGATTGCGATCAATACCACAAAGAAAACTGCCAAGGACAAAACGCCCGCGCATATAATATTCGCGTCGGTAAGAAGGGCTTTTATCCCCGCGGGTTTCAGTTTTTTGAATAGCGCAAAGGAAAATTTCATAGTCAAAGCGTACGCTTATTTAGTCCGGACGCGCAACGACACCACGAGCCGATCAGACGGCCCGGGGCGCGCCCCCGCATCCGACGATTTTTTCTCCTCATTGATCTGGGTTACGGTAACCGCATAGGGCAGGCGCTCCAGCAGGCGCACGAAACGCGCCATTGTCTGCTGGCCACTCCCCTCGGCAATCACGCGCAATCCCAAATGCCCGCCGTCGCCCGCGGCATCATCCACCTCGATCGCAACCGCAGTGCCGGTCGCGCGCCCCAATCCCTCCAGCGCCTGCAAAAAAACAATCGGGCGCGCCCGGTCGACAAAAAATCCGAGGATACGGCCGATATCCTCTTGCCGCCGCGCGCGCACCATGCCGAATGCCTGCGTACGAAGCCGATCCTGGGCAAATCCGTCCAGCCGCGCCTGAATAGCGGCGCGCGCCGCGCCGTCCTCGCTCACGCCGGATGCAAAAAACCAGAATATCCACACCGACGCGCCGAGCGCCAGTGCGGACGCAGCGCTCGCCGCAATTAATTTTTGCCGGGGATGAAGCCGCATAATCATAAAACCTCTTGCATAATAACATTTCTCCTGCAATTCAAGAATGGAATCAAGAAAGCTCTTTATGCAAGAGGTCTAAAATAATTATAACCCAAAAGGCAATTTTAATTTCGCCTGCGCCGAGAATCGGATGTCGCGTTCGCGCACCAAATCATCCAGCGGAAATGCAACTTCAAGGAAAAGGCCGGATGCGCGCAGATCCTGCTCAAGCGCAAGGAGCTGATCGCGTGTCGCGGCGCGACCCTCTATCGCAACCTCGCCGGTGGAACGGATAGAGAACGAGGTAATCGCAATTCCCTCGCCGGGCGCGGAAAATTTCTCCATGATCTGGGCGCCGGTCGCAGGGACTGCAAGAGCCGCGCGCACCGCACCGACCGCGTCTTTGGTTTTTTTCGCCTCGACAAGAATCTCGCGCACCATGCCGCGGCCCGCCGCATCGCGTTCGGCATCTGCGAGCGACCGCTCGAGCTCCCGCCTGAGAAAATAGGAAGAAAAATACGAAGGCAATAACAACGCAACTCCGGTTGCGGCAACCAAGAGAAAGCAGAGCGTAAACAGCCCAACCGCGCGGCGCGCCTCCTCCAGACGAACGGTTTGTTTTTCTTCCTGCGGGAGCAGATTAATGCCGAGCATGGTAAATAATTAATGAGATATACTGCGGACGCCGCGCAGCGCCAAACCGATCGCCGCGGTGAACGCGAGCGCTTCCGTATGCGGCAACGACGGCATGGCGCCTTCCCTATCCTCATGCAACGGCGCAAAAGGATCGGCAAGCGCCACCGGAATCCGGGTTGCCACGGCAAGATAAGTATCAAGTCCGTACAAACTCGCATCGCCCCCGGAAAGCAGAATCTGGCGTATCGCATCGCCAGCGCCGTGCGCGTGCGTCGCGTGATCGCGATAGTACGCGACGGTGCGATTTAATCCATCGGCAACCGCGACGAGCGGCGACAGGAGTGCCGTATACAATTTCCCCTCGTGGCTGATTTTTGAAAGCCCAATTTCTTTTTTTATCCTGATCGCCTCGTCCTCGCCGACGCCAAGCCCATGGGCAATATTCTTCTCAAACATCTGTCCGCCGATGCCGATGGTTGCGGTGAACATAATGGCGCCGCCGGCAACGATAATAAAACTCGTTCGCGTGCGCCCCATGTCAAGGACGATCTTCGCTTCCGGCGCATGCATATCCGCCACAACCGCGCGGATAATCGCCTGCGATTCCAGCTCCAAGGCCACCGGCGTGAATCCCGCGGCCTTTATCGCGCGGACATACGGCGCCACGATGCCTTTGGGAAATGCCGTGACCACCGCATCGCGGTGGTCGGCCGCGTTGCCAACCGGACGGATCTGTTCAAAATCATAAATCATGTCGTCGGGCGCGAGAGGAATCTGGCCCTCCATGGCCCAGCGCACCGCGCCTGCCATCGCGTCCTCCGCCACGCGCGGCGTCTGGATCAATTTGAGAAAACTTTTCTCTTCGGGCAATGACGCAACGATGCCCGACGCGCAAAATTCGCGCCCGGCGCGGACTGCTACTTTCGCCAGCGCCGCCGCCAACGCGTCTTCGCGCTCCACGACACCCCGCACCACCGCGCCCTCGGGAATTTCTTCCTCGCCGTACTCGGCAAGTA
>CAYIQI010000036.1:0-6001 GCA_964365545.1 uncultured Candidatus Saccharibacteria bacterium | reverse complement strand
CGGCAAAAATAATCAAACTATGCGTCGGGCGGTACAGGAGATGCACGAAAGAGGGGATTGCGCTCTCCGGCGGCGGCACGGACGAGAAAGCGGGATGGGTAAAAAATCCGAGAAAAGATCCGACGAACAACGGTCCGAATGAAAAAAGATCCGGCGCCATGCCGAAGAAAAAAGCGAGCCAGAAACTTCTCCTGCTTCGTCTACCGAAGACCAGCGATCCCCAGAGTCCGTGCGAGAGCGTGTCCATATGCCCTCATGGTAGAACTTCCGGGAATGGATTGCAATAATGAGATTCTTCGAACCGCCGCTTACTCTCATTCTGTGACGATCGTCACAGAATGAGAGTAAAACTCATTTCAATAATCGCTTCCGAAGGCGAGATTATCGCAGACCGGAATGGATGATTGAAATTAGTTCTAATTATTTTTACGGGTCAAAGATATTTCCTCCGCCGTCGGTGTAGGCGGGAGTGTTGGTATTGAGGATGTTCTGCTCATTGTCGGTAAAGCGCGTGTTGGTGATGCTCGGCACGGAGTTGGAGAAGAGGAGAAGTCCATAGTCGGTGGCGTTGTTGGCGGATACCCGCTGGTGCCGGATGAATGAATCGGCGATCACGGTGGAAGTGGAGTGCTCCATGCGTATACCCGCGTAGGCATTGTATTCCAAAATGGAATTGGCAAATGAAATAGACGCGCCGGTAAGGCGCAATACGCCGTTGTCGCCGTTGTTGAATCCGAGTGTGGATGCGCCGCCGTAGCGGATTGTGGCATAAGTGAGTGTGGAGGTGGCGAGGTTTTGCGCGAAGATAATATTTTTCCAATCGCCTGGCGCAGGACTGGTGGCAGATCCATCCCCATTGGTATCCCCGCCGTGCGTGTCGTCTTTGAGAGAGGTGAAGACGACGGGTGAGGCCGCGGTGCCTTGTGCTGTGAGCGTGCCGTTGGTAGTGAGTTTGGTGTTGGCACTTGATTTGACGATCGCGCCCGCGGGGACGGTGAGCGTGGCGCCCGCGCTTATGGTGTTTTCTCCGCTCATAACAGTAGTCAGATCAGTTGGCAGCGTGTAATTTTGGCTCACCGAGAGCTGTACTGTCATGCCGTTGCCGCCGTTGCCGGATGCGGTACTGCCGGAGGAAGTCGGGAAAGACGCGATGCTCTCTATGGCATTGCCGGTGTTGCTTGTGAATGTGTTGTTGGTGAGTGTTGGCGCGCTTGCTTGATTCATAATCATGCCCGTCACATTGTTTGTGAATTGATTATTGCTTATCGCAGGAGAGCTTGCGGCAAGGTACGCGCCGGCTCCGGTGCTTTGCCCGGGGACATTGCGGTTGTTGTTGCGCAGGATTGAATTTGCCACCGAGACGCCGGTTCCGGCATTGTCCATGCGGATGCCGTAGAGGCGTGAGTATTCAAGAGTCGCATTGCTGACTGACGCGGAATTATTTTGTATGCGCAGGTTTGCGCCAAAACTGCCGTTTGCTCCGGTAGCGCCCCCATAGCGGATGATCGTATGCGTAAATGTTGCGGATGCGGCATTGGACGCAATCACCACGCCGAGCCAATCGCCCATGGCGGGCGCGGTAGTTGTGGCATTGGTGTCGCCGCATCCGCCTGCGACGCCGCAGTCGTCATCGTGGAATGAGGTGAAAACAATGGGTAGCGCCGCGGTGCCTGCGGTAGAGAGCGTGCCGTTTACGGTGAGCGATGCGCCGGTGTTGTAAAATTTGATGATAACGCCCGGGTCAATCGCAAGCGTGGAGGTTTGCGGCACCGTGTAGCCGGATGCGATGAGATAGGGGCTGTGCGCGGTTGTGAGTGTCACCGTGGCACCTGTGGCGATGCTGGGCGGGAAGTAATTCATGCTGTTGCGCCTGCCGGGCGTGCCTTGGATTGCGGCATTGTCGGCATTGCGGCTATTGGCAAGAAATCCTTGGAATGTTCTCCAGTTGGTTTGGTCGGTACCGGATGCGAGCGGGTTTATCCGTTCCATTGTCGTGTACGCGATGGCGCTGCCGCCGCACCACGGATTGCATGAGGACGGGGTTTGGTCTATGGTCGTGGATGCGCGGGAAAGAATGAGTTGTTCGCCGGAGTTGTTGAGCGCGCCCGCATATGTTTGATGTGCGGCCGCGTCGCTGATTGTGGTGTCATCGGTGCGTTCCAGCACGAAAAATCCGCGGCCCGCGATTGTGCCGGACAGCGAGGTATACGGCGTGTTATCCGTGGCGGAGCGCAGATTCCATCCGACAAGTGATATATTGAGGGCAGTCGTATTGTACAATTCAATCCACTCGTCTTCTGCCCGAGCAGATGAAGTCCCCGCCCACGCCACTTCATTGATTACCACGGGCCGAGTGGCGATGGATACGATCTGGGTTGCGGCGGCGCTGATGTTGCCGTTGGTATCGCGTGCTGTGGCGGCAAATGTGTAGTCGGTATTGTCTGCGGGTGCGGTATAGACCGTGGATGTTGCGGTGGTGGATGCAAAAGAAAAATTGGCGCAGGCAGTGCCGTTGGCAGTGCAGGTAATTGCGTATGAGTCAAGATCAGATGCGGAGCTTGACCAGGCGAGCGCGAGCGTCGTGGTGGCAAGGAGGCACCCGCTGATTGCAAGCGATTGGTCGCAGGCGCTGATCGTAAGCGATATTGGCGGCGCCTCGGTGTCTTTGACTACGACGCGCGATGATGATGCGGAGATATTGCCTGCGGCGTCGGCTGCGTAAAAGCGAATGGTACTCGTGCCTTGCGCGAGGCCCGTGAGCGCGAGTGACCAGTTGCCGCTCGTGCCGGCGGTTGTGGTCGCAGAGGTTGCGCTGTTGGAGATGATTGATGACGCTTCAGCCGTGCCCGTGAAGGTAGTCGCGGTGGAAGTAGAAACCGCGCCGTCCAAAGACGGCGCGGTGATGATAGGCGGGTCCGGTGCCGCCGTGTCGCTTGCTGATGCGGCGGACGATGAGGAGGAATTGGACGATTCTGACGCATTGCCGGTTCTATCAGGGATACTACCTGATGACCATGATGAAGAGGAGGGGGATTCCGGACGCGCTATTGAGGCTAAGCCTCCCGCGGGAGGCTTAGCCTCAATAATAGGTTTGGGTTGAGGTTGAGCCGCCGCGCGTTGAGATGGCGAGGGAGAGAGAGTTGGTTTTGGCGGGGTTTGTGGGGCTTTCGCAAGAGAAACGGGTGCTGGCGCAGATGGCGCGGGCGCGGATGCGCCCGCGCCATCCGCCAAATCCTGCGACCTCACCGAGGAGCCGTACAGCGCGCCCGCTATGGCAAATCCTCCGCGGGTAAAATCATCCATTTTGCGCGCAATCCACGAGCGATTTTTATCGTAAAGGATTTTCGTTTCTTTTTCTTTGGCAACTTCATCAAAAAACAATTTCACGGCTCCGGCGCCATGAAGCACCGCAGAGCGTGAGAGAAGGGTGAAGTAGGAGGAGAGAATTGATTGATCGTAATCGTTTAAAGTAGGAGGACTTTTTTCTTGCCAAGCTAAATTTTCATCTGATCTGAAAAGTTTGTATCCATTTTTTGAGTAGGCAAAGTTATAGACAACCCCGTTCTTTAATTTTTCTTTTCTATAAAATGAAATATTTGGCGTAGGGTATTTATCGCTTAAAATCGTATCCCCGCTAAAAAAATTTCTGTTTGAATACTTTGCCATTGAGTCAAAGTATTCGGCGATGGAGTTGAGTAAAAGCGGCTTTTGATCGGCGAGTGCATCTACTGTATTGAGTGACCCGCGGGCAAATACGGCAAACGATTCGTACGGACTTGTATTGGTTGTATGGTGGTTTTCCAGCAGAGCAATGCCCGTGCGTTTTCCCAGAGCCGGATGCGGATCGTTTCTTGTGTGATCAGGTACTGAAGCGTCTTCCAGTAGATGGAGTATGTGCCCCAGGGTTTCAAGTCCCCGATTTTTATCTCCCCACGCGTACTCATAGACGCCTCGTTCCCATGAGTAGTCGTTATCATTTGCAAAATAGTTTCTGAATATATTGGCATGAAATATGCCGGTGATGCCGCGCTGGAGTGCGGTGTTCCGTGCCCACTCTTTAGAGCTTGCCCATTGGGATTGAAGGGGTGAGCCGCCGACAAACGCAAGATTTGGATTTCCTCCTTCAGTGCCAAGCGTCAGTCCGCGCTGATGCACCGGATCAAAAAAATGATGAAGCCAGCGTGCTCCCGAATCCTCGTCAATACTGCCTTTGATGACGGACTCCGCGTCGTTATTGTTTAGGTGTTGCGCGGCAGTCGTGCGGTTGAAGAACTTTATGATTTCTTCCGTAAGGGATGCGTGGGTGGTGTGGGAGTCGTAGGCGGACGAATAGATCGGGATAAACAGGAGCGCTCCAAGTAGGAGATATTTTATAAATCCTTGATTTTCCATTTATTGTTTGGAGTGAGGGTGATAGTAATACTTAAGATCGCTTCTTTTTGATCATTCGCGATATCGAATCCAATGGTATTTTCTGAAATATCATACTTGTATTTTACTCTCTCCAAATCCTTTACCATCTCATCCAGTAGTCCTTTTTCCTCTATCTTTGCCAAATCCATTTTCCATTCCTCTTGTTTGTCATACACAAAATACTTTGCGGCAAGGTTAGTGTCTCCCTGCTTGAGCGCGTCAATAAAAAGACGGAGTGTCTGCTCCGGCGTGTCTCCTCCGTAGGGATCATCCGCAATCTCTTTTTTGATTTTTTCTATCTCCTGTTGCGCCTGATACTCTGGACTCTTTTGGTAACGAATATAGTCAATCAAAAAAATCGCTCCAACCCCCACTCCGATAATCGCGATTCCGCCGCAGAAAAATTTCACCACGCTCTTGAACATAAGCATATCCTAAAAGAACATTACCCTTATCGTCAAACGCGAGTTATCCACCACCTGCCATTGTTTGCTATTGTATTTCTTCTTGATCCAAGCTAAGCTTGGATCAAGACTAATGTCATATCAAGTTAGAAAATTGATTTCATTCATGCGAAAGGAGATATTTGAAGAAGGATACTTTTATCACATCTATAATCGCGGGGTAGATCGTCGCCCTGTTTTTATGGATGACCGCGATCGGCTCCGTTTTATCCATGTCCTATATGTCCTTAATAACTATGTTGGTGTGCCTCTACGGTTTGACTTATTATCTCTTGAACCGCGTGAGCATCTTATTCCCATTCAACCCTATGTAGAGATCGCAGCGGGTTGCCTGATGCCTAATCACTATCATCTTATGCTTACGCCCAAAAGGAAAGATGGAGTGAGCGCGTTTATGCATAAAATCGGTACCAGCTATACAAAGTATTTCAATTCAAAATATGAACGGACGGGAGCGCTTTTTGAGGGTTCATTCCGCGCTAAGCTGGTTGATCGAGAGGAATATGCGGTCTATTTAACACAATACATTCACCTGAATCCGAGAAAACTGATTCAAGCTAAGCTTGGATCAAAGCTCGGATCAGGGAAGACAAAAAATGCACTTAGTGAATTGGAGCGTTATCCTTGGTCTACGCTTCCTGATTATCTGGGAAGTAGAAGTAAATTTAGTATTGCCATATCAGACAAATTCAGGAGTGAGGTTCTGGCTATAAACGAAAAAGATTATAGGACAATGCTTCATTCTCTTTATTGGGAAGATGATGCAGAATCGGAACAGTAATAAGACAATAGTGATCCAAGCTTAGCTTGGATCAGAGATCCTCCGTTGGAAAGCAGATACGGCGGGTCGGCGAAAATCATATCCACGGAGTTTTCCGGCAATCCGGCGAGGATGTCCAGACAGTCGGCGCGGTAGAGTTTGAATCTGGGTTTTTCGTAGTACGGGGTGTGCATAGGTGTATCAATGATAAAGAAAAAGCGTGATACTCACAAATGAGGGTTATCCACTTTTGCGGCGTTTTTTTGCTGGCTAAAAAGGAGGAGGTGAGAGTTATTCCATGTGCATCAATGGCAGCGGATGTCGAGATTCGGAAAATATCCTCCCTCATCCGCCAATGTGATGA
>CAYIQI010000035.1:0-6020 GCA_964365545.1 uncultured Candidatus Saccharibacteria bacterium | reverse complement strand
CTTAATAATCTTCACCGAGGACTCGTATGCACCCCGTAGATCATAATACCAATAGCATTGAGATAGCGCATGTTTCGTTTTCGTATGGCGAGAATGAAGTGTTGCGCGATATCACCTTTGCAATTCATCGGGGCGATTATCTCGGCCTTGTCGGTCCCAATGGCGCGGGCAAAACCACGCTGTTGAAAATCATGCTTGGCCGGCTCGCGCCGTCGGCGGGGCGGGTCACTATTTTCGGCACGGATGCGCGGGATTTTACGGAATGGTCGAAGATAGGATATGTGCCGCAAAAGGCGCTTGATTTCGATACGCATTTTCCGGCGACGGTCGCGGAGGTGGCGCTCATGGGTCGTTTTGCCAAGCGCGGACTTTTCCGTCGCGTCCATGCAGAGGACAGGATGGCGGCGGCGGATGCGCTCAAGACCGCGGGGATGTGGCAGTATCGGGATCGGCTCATTGGTGATTTATCCGGCGGACAGCAACAGCGGGTGTTTATCGCCCGGGCGCTGGCGACCGCGCCGGAAATCATTTTTCTTGACGAGCCGACGACGGGAGTGGATGCCGAAAGCCAGGAAGAATTCTATGCGTTGTTGAGAAAATTAAATCGCGAATCGATGGTAACACTGGTGTTGATATCGCATGATATTGATCGGGTGCTGGGGGAGGCAATGCATATCGCATGTATTGATACGACATTGGTATGCCACGGATCGCCGGAAGCGTATATCCATGAAAATAAAAATGCGGCCGGCGGGGGCCATCGCCACCGCGCATTTGTATGACGCTTCTTTCTCTTTTTCAATACGGATTTGCGGTGCGGGCGCTTGAGGCGGGCGTGATTGTGGCGCTGGTAGCGCCCCTCATCGGCATATTTCTGGTGCTAAGGCGCTATTCGCTTATTGCAGATACATTTGCGCATGTGTCGCTTGCCGGTATCACCATTGGATTTTTACTTGGCTGGAACCCGATGCTGACAGCGCTCGGCGCGACTCTTGCCTCGTCTCTGGGCATTGAGCGGCTTCGAAGCGCTAAAAAAGTATATGGCGAATCCGCGCTCGCGATATTTCTCTCCGGCAGTTTGGCGCTTGCGGTGGTGCTTGCAAGCGTGGGCAAGGGACTCAATGCCGATATCCTCCATTATCTTTTTGGCAGTATTGTTACGGTAACACCGACGGATGTCGCGGTCATTGCGGCACTTGCCGCGGTTGTTGCCGGAGTGATCGCGCTTTTCTACAAAGAGCTGGTCTTCATCAGTTTTGATGAAGAATCGGCGGCAATAAGCGGTATCAAGACGCGCCTGATTAATATTATTTTGATCATGCTTGCGGCGTTCACGGTGGCGATCGCCATCCCCATTGTCGGCGTGCTGCTGATATCGGCGCTTATGATCGTGCCGGTGGCGACCGCCCTGCAGATGAAAAAAAGTTTTGTGCGCACGCTTTTCTATGCTGAAATTATCTCTGTGTGTTCCGTTGTCACGGGCATTATCGCGTCTTTTGCATTGAATCTTTCCACCGGCGGCACCATTGTGCTGATCATGATTGCATTTTTTATGCTGACACTGGGATATAAAGGTTCCTCGGGACAAGTCCCGAGGTATTGATTCGGAACTCGCTTCATTCGTATATCGCGTGGCGAAGCCGCGCGGTATTGAACCTTTGTTGCCGTCGTGCGTTCCCGAAATGAAAAGCCAAGGGCTTTTCATTTCGCTCACTCGCTAGGCAATAAAAGTTTTTGGCGTTAATGATATGCCGAGTTATCCACATGGCGTTTTGTTTTTTGCGGACGCAGGAGTAGAATAAGTGCAGATGGTTGCCTCTGCGCTTGCGCCCGATATTGCGAAGAAAAAAACCATCGTCCTTGTCGAAGACGAGGAGGTGATTTTGGAATTGTTGCGCGCAAAATTGCAAAGCGCCGGGATTATCGTGTACACGGCGCGGGACGGCATTGCGGGGCTGCAGCTCATCAAAGAGATAAAGCCCGATTTGGTGCTGTTGGATATGCTCCTGCCGGGCATGAACGGATTGCGGGTGCTGGAGGGCATGCATGCCGCAGGATTGCTGCCCGCAATGCCGGTGTTTATCATTTCCAATTCCGGCCAGCCGGTGGAGCTTGCCCGCGCGATGGAGCTGGGGGTGCGGGATTATTTGATAAAAGTAAATTTTGATCCCGGCGAAATATTGAATCGCGTTCGCGCGATCCTGGGCGCCGCCTCGCCTCAGCATACGGAAGATGGCTCTGTGTCAGGCAAGCGCATTTTGGTTATAGAGGATGACATACTTTTGAGCGATCTCCTGGAACGCAAATTAGCCGCGGACGGATACGGGGTGTTGCGCGCGTTTGACGCGGATCAGGCGCGTCGCGCCATTGCAAAAGAAAGGATAGACGCTGTTTTGCTTGATTTGGTTCTGCCGGGCAGTGACGGGTTTTCCTTGCTCGGCGAGATCAAGCGCGATGAGCGCGTCAAGCATGTGCCGGTGGTGATAATTTCCAATCTTGGCCAGGAGGAGGAAGTGGATAAGGGCATGCGCATGGGTGCTACCGATTATATTGTCAAGGCCAACATTTCTCCGGCCCAGATTGTCAAAAAAATAGTGGAAATATTAAAATGAAAATGCGATCCGCATAACGCGTAACGCGATGCATGAAGTTGTTTGCGACGCATCGCGTCGGCGAAGTGTGAATCGCCTTTATAATATGGCAATTCAAGCGGGAGTCGGATTGAGCAAAAACAGCGACTCGCATCAGGCGGGGTATGAGGCGGCAAAGGCGGCGATGGAGCGTGCGGGCGCAGAGAAGCCGGATTTTATGATAGCGTTTGCATCCGTGAGTTTTGACCAGAAGGAAGTGGTGCGCGGTATTCGCGATGCCGGCGGCGGCGCATCATTGGTTGGTTGTACTGATGCGGGAGAGATTACCAATGAGGGCCCTACGCAAAAATCAGTCGCAGTCATGGCGATAGCGGCGCCGGACATTGCTTTTTATACCGGTCTTGGCCGCGGCGTCAAGCAGGGCGCGCGCGAGGCGGGGCGTGCGGTAGCGAACGAAGTAAAATCAAAAGCGGACAAGACATTGCGCGCATTTATTATGTTGCCGGACGTGCTCACGGGTAACGGGGCGGATATCGTGCGCGGAGTTCTTGATGTCCTCGGCCCGCATTTTCCGGTCGTGGGGGGCGCGGCGGGGGATGATTTTGTTTTTGAAAAGACCTATCAATACCGCGATGATGAGGTGGAGTCGGGCGCGGTGGCGGGCGTGGGTATGGCAGGCAGTTTTGCGATGGGCGTCGGGGTGCGGCACGGGTGGGTGCCAATCGGGATGCCGATGAAAGTGACGAAAGCCGAGGGCGCCGTACTGCACGAATTAAACGGGAAGCCGGCGATCAGCATTTATGAAGATTACTTCGGTGAGAAGGCGAATGAACTGCGCCGCGAGGCGTTGGCGCGGATGGCGATCACCTATCCTCTTGGGCTGAAGATTCCCGAATACGAAGAAGAATATCTAATTCGCGATCCAATCACGGTGGATGAGAAGGGGTCCATCACCTGTGCGGCGGAAATCCCAGAGGGATCGGAAGTGCGCTTGATGATCGGGTCTAAAGAAAAGGCGGTGGAGGCGGCGGAGGACGCGGCGCGGCATGTGATGAAAGAATTGGAAACGGACGGCGCCCGTCCGAAGTTCGTCC
The DNA here is from genome assembly GCA_964365545.1 of uncultured Candidatus Saccharibacteria bacterium. Taxonomy (GTDB): domain Bacteria; phylum Patescibacteriota; class Minisyncoccia; order Sungbacterales; family HO2-52-23; genus 2-02-FULL-52-23. The sequence continues at coordinate 2,335 of CAYIQI010000035.1, read as the reverse complement.
TGATGTTCAATTGCATTGCGCGGGAGAAGTTGTTTGCGCAAAAAGCAAACGACGAGATTCAGGCGGTGATGCGGATCATCGGCGCTGATGTGCCCCTGCTGGGATTTTATACCTACGGGGAGCAGGCGCCTCTCGGCGGAGAGACGCGCGACATTGCCAAATGCGATTCGCGATTTTATAACGAAACCGCGGTGCTCTTTGCGGTCGGAGAATAAAATGCGATAATTTTGGAAAATAGTATGCGAAACACTTTTTTATTATCGGGATTCGGAGTACTAATCGTACTGGTTGGATTTTTGTGGTGGAGTAATAGCGCGGCGCCTCCCCGTGCGGAGAAAAAATATCATATCGGCATATTGGTGCGTGGATCAGGGTACGAAGCGGCTGTGGAAGGGTACCGCGCTAAAATGAAAGAATTGGGCTATGAGGAGGGGAAAAATGTCGTTTATGCGGTGCGATTCGTATCGGCGAAGGAAGACCTTGCTCCCGCGGTAGATACTTTTTTGAAGGAAGGCGTTGATCTAATCCATACCTACTCCACTCCCGCTACGCAAGCGGCGTATGAGGCGACAAAAGATATGCAGGATCCGACCCCTGTTGTTTTTGGATCCATGGGCGACCCTTTACTTTCCGGAGTAGTACGCGATCTTGCGCGTCCCGGCACCAATGTAACCGGCGTGTCTAGTTTGTCAACGGAAACCACGGCGCATCGTCTTGAACTTTTACGCGAGATCAATCCGGCGATACGGCGTGTTGCCATGCCGTATACCGCGGCCGAGAATAAAGACGCCGCGGCGGACAAATCAGTGGAGATCGCAAAAGACACCGCGCGGAAACTGGGTGTAGAGATGGCGTTTTTCCCGGTACGGACAAAGGAAGACAATGCCGCGGCGGCCTCACGCATACTCGCACCCGATATTGAAGGGATGATCGTGGGTGGGGATTCCTTGGTGTGGGGGAGCATTGATGTTTATATCGCGGCCGCGATCAAAGAGAAAATTCCTTTTGCGGCTTTTGACGTATCGCAGGTGCGTAAAGGCGCTCTTATCGGGTTCGGGCCCGACTACGCGGTTTCCGGAGAACAGTCGGCGATTCTGACCAACCAGATCTTGCGGGGCAAGGCACCCGCCGACATCCCGGTGCAGGTGCCGCACAAACTTCTACTGGTGGTCAACCAGAAGACCGCGGCCGCGATCGGCATTTCCCTGCCCGATGCCTTTCTCAAAAAAGCCGACCGGGTGATTGACGAGTGACGGGTAATGATTTTAATCAGTGGAGACGATGTTTTTTCGATCGATGAGTAGGCGCGCTTTCGTGCGGGCAGTGAGCCAGTGGACACTCCCGTTTTCAGTGACGGCGCTGGGGCTGGTGCTGATCAATCTCTTGTGGCTTCTCCCGGCGCTTCGCAATATCCGCACCTCCGCGTCGGTGCTTGCTTTGGAAATTTCGCGTCGCGTGGAGATCACGATCGATACGGATCTCAAAACCACCCTCAAAGAAGTTCAGAGTGCCGCCGACGAGATTGCCCTTGAGCCGGAACGGACGCACAAAGTGCTGGACCGGCTTGTGCGGGAGCACCCGGATATGGCGCGCGCGGCGCGGGTGGGCCGGAATGGAGGGGAAATAATGGCGGCGGGCAGGTACGGGTTCGCGTCTTTCGAGACGCCGGGCATGCCCTCGAGCCCTTCGTACGCGACGCATCCTGATTTTTATATTGCTTTGCAGGGAGTGGCGAATTACGAAGAAATCACGGTGTCTCCGGGCCGTGGTCCGCATACCCTGCTGGCAGCGCCGATCCGCCGGAACAATAAAGTGGAAGAAGTGCTTATTATTGATCTGAATCTCGGCAATCTGGTGCGTGCGGTGGCGGATGCCTCTGGGAGCGCGGAGCATATCTATGTGGTGGACCGTAATGGTATACAGATCGTCAACTCGAATCCCACCCGGATTTTTGAGCGGCAGGATTTTATGGCGCGGCCGATTGTGCAAAAGGTGGTAGTGGACGGGAAAATCGCGGATGGCCTGGCGCCCGAGGACGGCTATATCAATGAGCGGGGCGAGGAGACATTTGCCGTGGGGATTCCGATACCGGTTGCCGGTTTGGGCCTTATTTTTGAACAGCCGCGAGCAAGCGCCCTTGCCGGAGAACGGCAGATGATTGTTTTTGCCGTTGCCGCGGTGCTCTTGGCATCGGTGATTATTTTGGCCGCCAATATCCGCCTTACGCATCTCAACGCCTCAATGCGCGAATTATTGGTTGATCTGGAGAACGCGGGGAAGATGCTCGTGCGCCGCGACTTGGAGCTCACGCGCGCCAATGCGCGGCTGGAAGAGC
>CAYIQI010000034.1:0-6072 GCA_964365545.1 uncultured Candidatus Saccharibacteria bacterium | reverse complement strand
TTTCAAAAACCACTCCCTTGATCGCATCAGCCCCGACATCCATGACTCCGTACACCGCTGCCTGTTTCTTTTTGGAAAACCACATGCTTCTATTATACAACAAAAAAGAAAAACTATCTCCCTATCAGCGCCACTGCCATGCCCAAAATCGCGGCAACCACGCTGATGACCCAGAACCGCATAGTGACTTTGTGCGGGGGCCAGCCCATTGCCTCAAAATGATGGTGGAGGGGCGCGATGAGAAATACTTTTTTGCGCCGCCACCGCTTGGATGCAAACTGGATAATGTCTGACGCAACTTCCGCCATGAGCACAATGCCGATAATCGGGAGCACCGCGACTGAATCCGTCAGAAACGCCATCACGGCAAGCGCTGTTGTGAGCCCAAAAATCCCGGACTCGCCCATATAGAAGCGCGCCGGCGGAATGTTGAACCACAGAAACGCGAGGATCGCGCCGAGCGCGACCCCGGCGAATGCCGCCAGATCCACCTGCCCGCGGAAAAATGCGATGCCGCCGTATGCGGCAAACGCCGCACCAAACACGCCGCCCGCCAGGCCGTCAATGCCATCCACGATACTGGAGGAAAAAAGTAAAATCATCACCGCGACGAACAGCGGGATGTACCATAGGCCGATATAAAAATCACCCCAACCCGGGAGGTAGATCGTCCGCCAGTCAAGCTTGAAATAAAACCACCACGCGCCGACAAGCGCGATTACCGCGATGATCAGGAGCCGATGCCGGAACTTGATGCCGCCCGCGACATATTTGCCCTTGCCGAATACCGCCGCCAGATCATCTGCAAGCCCGAGGAGGGAGGCGGCAACGAGCGTTGCCAGCGGCAGCCATGTCTGGTTGCGCGAGACGAAATTCGCCTTATCCCAAAATCCTCCGTCCGTAAGCCCTGCAATCAGCCACACCATGCCCGCGATGCCAAGCGCCGTCACCCAAATCAGTATCCCGCCCATGCGCGGCACGCGCGTCTCGCGGTCTTTGTGGAGCGCGGCAAAGAGCGGCGTCTTGGTGCCATCGGGCGCAGTGGTACGCACGTCCTTGCGCCATAATTTATGCCGGTACATCCAGCGCGTGAGCAGGGGCGTCCAGAGCAAAGCCAGGATGAAAGATGCGGCAAGCAGGCCGAACACTTTGATCGCATTTCCCGCCATAATCATAACATTGAATAATGGAAATCTTTCTGCGCTCTCCTTATTTTTTACCTACCCCCTCCTTTAATAGACCTACTGACTAAATATTATTCTACTGCGATGTCCGGATTTCGGAGATGGGGCCATTTCATTGCTATGAAATACGCCTCGCGTCTGTACTACGAAACTATTTAATCAGTAGGTCTAAAAGTTTTCCTCAAGCCAATTGATGATTTTCCTTCCGTCGGCGAAACGGTCCGCGGATTTGAGGATTACAATAATGGCGATTTTCTGCCGCGGCGCCAAAGGCGCCGCGGATATCCCCTCTTTGGCTGTGACCGGATAGAGAAGGAGCAGCGTGCCTTTTGCGTTGTCCGTAAATCCGGTCTTGCCTCCGGCAATGGCCGGAAATTCTTTCAGCAATTCATCCGTATTGAGTATCGTATGCTTTTTTCCTCCCCATGAAAAGACCACGGCATTTATCTCGCGTGTTATCGCAAAAAGCCCCGGGTCGCGCACGAACGCCTCGTCAGCCAGACGCGCAAGATCTTCGGCGCTCATCAGATGCCCCGGCGCGTCCAGCCCCACGGGATTTTCAAAATGCGTATCGCGCATCGCGAGCGCCTGCGCCCGATCATTCATCAGCCGGACAAACAAAGCGACGCGCTCGCCAAACCCTGCTTTTCCGGATTTTGCGCCGACTGCCTCCGCGAGCGCAAGTCCCGCATCATTGGCGCTCTCCATGAGCGCCATGCGTACCGCATCATCCCGCAAAAATATTTCTCCGGCAGCCGCATCGCTCCGGCGCTCCTCCACGGCTTTTGCCTCCGGCGAAAATACCACTCGTGCGTCCGGCGCCAGCCGCTCGCGCGCCACCAATGCCGTCATGATCTTCGTCAAACTCGCCGGCGCCATGCGCTTCCAGGAGCGGCGCGCCATGAGAGGCGACGCCTCGCCTGCGACGCGTACGAAATACGCCTCGCTGTCCAACGCGGGCGGCGGAGGCAACGGCGCCCCGCCCAATGCCGCAGCCGGCAATGCCGGCCGCGGCATAAGCGTCAACAAAATCAAAACCAAGAGTCCGAGGCAGGAAACAAGAATCGCAAACTCCCGCGAAAAAGAACGCTTGTTCATAAATTTTTATCAGACGGCAACGGCGCATCCGCGCCGGCCGCAGTATTCAAACTTTCATGGAGAGGAGTTGCCGACAATTCTCCGTACCGCGGCAGGTCTTCCCTCCGTCCCAATCCCAAATGCTTGAGAAAATCAATACTGATGTCATACAAAAACCCCCGACTGTCTTTGGGATTATCCCTGCGCTCCGCAAGGCCGCGCATGAGCAGTGCGCGGAGCGTAAACGAAGAATTCACGCCGCGGATGTACTCAATATCGGGCCGCGACAGCGGACCTTTATAGGCAATCACCGCAAGCGTCTCGAGCGCCGGCCGCGACAACTCCTCGCCGAATTGTTCCCGCGCCAACGCCTCCGCATATGGCGCGCACGCCGGATGCGAACCCAACTGCCACGCGCCGTCTTTTTCCAGCAGGACCACGCCGCGGCCCTCCAGATGCCCGGCGAGCTCCGCGAGCGCCGCACGCACTTCTTCTTCGCTCGCCTTCGCGAGCGCCGCGAGCCGCTTTATCGTCAGCGGCTCCCCGTGCACAAAAAGCATACTCTCCACAATCGCCGAAAGATTTTTTTTGCTCATCATGTGATCTTTCTTATCATAATCTCCGCAAAATGCGTATCCTGCCGCAGATCGACGAATTTCTGGCGCGCGAGCTCCAACAACGCGAGAAAACTCACGACAATATCGACTTTTTCTCTGGCGCCCGCCATGATTTCCGAGAATCCGCGCTCCACCGCATCTTGCAGGATGCCGCGAAGAGCGCCTATCTTCTCCTCCAATGAGACAATGCGCTTCAATTTTTCTTCCGCGAGTTTTTCGGGCTTGGGGATCAACGCGATAACTGCGGCAAACACATCAGCAAGCGTTGCGGGGCGTAGTGCCTTCGGCGGACAGAACAACGGAGCCATTCCCGCATAGGCATCGCGGCTTGCGATGCGCGCGGCCCGCCGGTCAAGTATATGCAGCGCGCGGCCCGCCTCGCGTATCGTCTGCAGGAGCGCAAGCCGTTGCTCAAGATTATCGATCGCCGCCTCCTCCTCTGCGGGCAGGGCGAGCGAGGGCAGGAGCGAACGCGATTTAATCAACATGAGATGCGCCGCCACCACGAGAAACTCGGCTATCTCTTCGGGGTCGGGCGCGACAAGAGCGCGGACATACACGAGATAACTGTCCGCAACGGACGCAAGCGAAACTTCCGCAATCGCGAGCTTTTCTTTTTCAATCAATTCCAACAAAAGCGCGAGCGGCCCTTCAAATTTTTCCTGCTTCACCAAAAAATTCACTCTTTTACTATAATATAGAGTCGCAACCGCCGTAAAGCGCTTCTCATGGCGATCCGCGCGCTCCCGAAAACGACCTTCCAGAAGTTCCCACCAATTCTTACATTTATTCACGATCGTGAATAAATGTAAGAATTGCATTAAGAGAGCTTAAAGTGCGTTTTCAGATGCAATGCATTGTCCAATGATTCTGCAACTATTATCCGAACATACTGACGAGCGCCATACAGCTCCACAAGAAAATCAATCTGATCCTGACACGGATATGGATGTACAAATACACTCTTCTGCAACTCATAAAACATCATATGCCGGAGCCGTGCTCGAAAGATATCGCGCAGACCCCTCCGCCGCTCGGGAATATCAAAAACCACCACGCGCCATTTTTTATCCCATACTTTCGGTTTGGCAATTTCTATGTCCTCCGCAGTGAATGTCAAAGCTCGCCATTTCCCTTCCGCGGACAGTATCATCGTAAGTGATCCATCATCATTATGCCGTTCTTCTACTAGTTGGGATTGGTATAATCGTCTCATCGCTTGGTACAGCGCATGCCGATCAATCACCCGCCACTCGTCTCTCATGGCGCGGATGATGCGAAGTTGCCCACGAGGAGAACGCGAAAATCCCAGCGCCAAACCTCCAAGCAACAGAAGAAGAATCTTCTTCTGTATCGTACCAACTCTATTTCTCTTCACTATTTTTACTCCCATAAATCAAAGTTCTGTTTATCCACGATCGTTTCTTAATATAAGAATTGAGGTTTTATTCCCATCCCTTAGTTATTTTCTTCAAGAGAGGCCAGACGGAGTTCTTCAAGTTGGCGGTGGCTGATTGGGGTGGGTGAATCCATCATCAGGTCCCGGCCGTCGCCGGTTTTGGGGAACGCAATCACCTCACGGATATTTGGCTCCCCCTGCAAAATCATAAGCAGGCGGTCAAGTCCGGGCGCAATGCCGCCGTGCGGCGGCACGCCATAAGAAAATGCATCCAGCATATGGCCGAATTTCTCTTTCACTTCTTCCTCGCTGTGCCCCAGTGCCTCGAAAACAAGTTGTAGGAGACCAAAATCGTGAGTCCTGATGGAGCCGCCGCCGACTTCATAGCCATTGCAGACAAGGTCGTATTGATATGCTCTTATATTAAGAAGTTCCTGCCTGTTTTTCCTCCGCAGGGTTTCCCGCATGCGGATACCGAAATCTTTACGATCATGGTTGTAGGAATAAGGATCGTCTTCAATACTAAAAGTCGGAAGTGTAAAAGGATGATGTGAAGCGCCAAGCGATCCATCGTCTTTTTCTTCGAACATCGGGAAATCAACAATGAAAGCAAACGCAAGTTCATCCGGATCCTTTTGGTTCTTACGCAAATCTGGCTTGTCTGTACGATATTTTGCCATAGTTTCGCTATACGATAGCCGAGGAAACGGTAAGAAAGTAAGATGTTTTTTTGGATACAATATCTTTACGAGTTCTGTATATAATTCTTCTGTTAATTGCAGGATATCTTTCTGATTTATAAAACTCATTTCTATATCAAGCTGAGTGAACTCCGGCTGGCGGTCGCCGCGCGTGTCTTCGTCGCGGAAACACCGCGCGATCTGAAAGTACCGCTCCATGCCCCCCACCATAAAGAGCTGTTTATACTGCTGCGGCGATTGCGGCAGGGCGTAGAATTTGCCCGGGTGAGTGCGCGAGGGCACCACATAGTCGCGCGCGCCCTCGGGCGTGGATTTGGTAAGAATCGGCGTCTCGATCTCTATGAAATCTTTCTTGTGAAGATAATCGCGGATAAAAGAAATGACGCGGTCGCGCATGATGAGATTATTGCGCATCCGCTCCCGCCGCAGATCCAAATACCGGTATTGCATCCGGTGCTCCTCGCCTATCTCGCGGCCGTCGGTGTCCAGCGCAAAAGGCGGCGTGTTCGCCTCCGCCAAAACATCCAATTTTTTTGCTTCCATCTCAATAGCGCCGGTCGGCGATTCGGGGTTCTGCATACCCGCGGGGCGTTCCTTGATCAGCCCCTCTATCTTCACCACCCATTCGCTTCGCAGTTGATCAGCACTCGCCAGAAGTTCTTTGTCCGCAGGGGTAAATACTATCTGTACGGTGCCCCATCGATCGCGCAGATCAATAAAAATCAATTTACCATGGTCGCGACGAGCCGCCACCCAGCCCATGAGTGTGATACTCTCGCCTATTTTTGACGACGCGTCTTTCGTGAGTGTTCGCATTGTTTTATCCTATCGCAATCCGGGTAATAATTCAAACCTTCGGCGTTTTTGACGCGTTATACTATTTGTCCTATCGTCAAGACAAATAGTATCCATATATATGCAACTCAAAACCAATCTTCATTTCCATACCGCGGATGATCCGCAGGACTTTGTGCCGTATAATACAGAACAGGGTATTGACTACGCGGCATCCCTCGGCTTTGACGCGCTTGCGATTACTTGCCACCAACGCGCCGCATGGACGCCGGAGTATGCCGCGTACGCCGCGGCGCGCG
>CAYIQI010000033.1:0-6186 GCA_964365545.1 uncultured Candidatus Saccharibacteria bacterium | reverse complement strand
ACTTCTCAAGCGGCCAATTTTATGAATGTATCAAACCAGAAATCAAGGTTTCTTTTTGCGACCATCATGGCTTTAGTGAGTTTTTTGATTATCTTTTCTAATGCGCAAGCAGGCGTCCAGCAACCCGATGACAGTGCGGTATCCTCTTCTCCAGTGGGATTCTGGCAGCAGACACTGGGAAATGGCTTGGATTTTGCAATAAAGGATTTAGAAATTCGCGCAAAGAATTCCGGCGATACATTTTATGCTGGTGAACTTGTCGGCTACCTTACACCCGACTATGCAACCGACTACCCCGGATACAACGTTCCGCCAATCGAGCGGTATTCTTTTTATAATTTTGGATCTTCCACTCCGACAGGTTTTGACGGCAAAGTTACGCTTACGGCACCAATAAATTATAGCCATTCTTTGTCGTCTTTTCCCTTGAACCCAAACCGTTATTACAAATTTTCGATCAATGGCGGAGACTCCTCAAGAACATTTCAAGTTTATGGCTCGGCTTCCGATACCTATCCAAACGGAAAGGCCTACTATTCATCCTCATACCACCCTTATCCATGTGCGTCTCCCTTATTGAATCCTGAAGAAACATGCGAACCCGGCACAAATAACGGCATCGCAGATATATTTTTCCAGTTTGGAATGGCCGAGACGCTCGTGGGGAAAGAAACCCGGGTAACCGACGACATTACTCGACAAGAGGGTGCGGTTATAGATGGGGACCTCATCGCTTGGATGGATATTTCTAGTCCGCTGCGCGATATTTATGTGTATGAGATCTCAACCGGACGCAAGATTCGCATAACGAATGATAATTCGATAAAAAATGACTTTTTTCTTGCAGGGCGAAAAATTCTCTGGACAGTGTATGACATCAGCAACCAAAAATCGATTTTTATTCATGATCTTGATACCAACATAACGACGGATATTACAACGGAATTTACCGGAGAAATAGGAGTGCGCGCCATATCCATTTCTGACTTCGATGGTCAACGAATTGCATGGCAAACTGATTATGAAGGCAGTTATCCTAGTATATATCTCTATGATCTTGCAACCTCTCAATCAACCCTTATTGATAGGAGCGCTTTTGTTAATTATACCTCACAGATAGTAAGTAATCCGAAAATCTCTGGAGCTAAGGTGCTGTATAAGTGGTTTTGGAATTGCGGAACGTGGTGCGGACAGGAAGAGCTTCGTCTCTACGATATTGCGACCGGAGAAAAAACAAAGATTTTTAATAACTATGGATTTTCTTCCGATTACGCCACAGATGGCAATAATATCGTCATAGTTGTTTATGGCCAACCATCGCTAATATATAGATACAAAATTTCCACCGGCGAGATGACGCAAATCTCTTCGTCGTTTCGGCAAACTATAGGTATTGATATCTCCGGGGATGTTGTCGTGTGGTCGGATCAATATGATATTTTTATCTATGACCTCGCTACGGGTAAAGCGGGTCGCGCTGGTATGGCGCCGAGGGAATCTTTCCGTCCAAAAGTTTCCGGAAATACGGTGGTGTGGGATGACTATCGCGATGTGATGAACGAAACCAATATAGATATTTACATGTACCAGATTGCAACTTCCACAAACCAATCGCCAACTCTTTCGTTCGTAGAAGGTTCCCCAGACGGATTGTCGGAGAATGACGGTATACAAGACAAGAAAGGGACTGCTGATAAAACGCTGTTTGATTTTCATGTGGTTTACACCAACAAAGATAACGACCCTCCCTCATTTGTAAAATTGGTTGTGGAGAAAGTTATTCAAGGAGCCCATGAGGGTTACTTGAATTTGGAAATGTCTCGGTTTTGTCCGCTTTGTCGGCAAGATTACGCGAGCGGCCAGATATATATTGTCGCTGCTAATGACTTGGAAAAGTCGCTGACCTTCCCTAAAGGCAATTATCGCTATCAGTTTGAAGCCAACGACGGCGTTTCTATCGTACAAACTCCTTTCACCGAATTTACCGTCGGATATCCCAATGTGGCTTTCCTGCCGGGGATAAAAGGCAGTAAGCTATATGAAAATCCCGTTTGTGAGCTTTGCTCGGGTCAGCTATGGGTACCGCCGGGCGCTGTCGAGGGCGATTGGAAAGCACAAAAGCTCATTCTTAATCAGGATGGAACAAGTTTAAATAAAGGAATTTACACAAAAGATATCCTAAAGGAAGCGTACGGCTTCAATATATACTTAGATTTTTCCGCAAGTATGGAAAAATTTGTGTCAAGTGGCGCAATCAAAGCGTGGAAGCCCTTGCCTTATGATTGGCGCTTAGATTTTAGGCATATTGTCCAAAGCGGGATCGTTGACGACGATAAAATAAACTACAGCGGCGAAACAACTGCAACGCCATACATACTCGAAGAAATCAAAAAGCTGATTTCTTCTTCGGATAACGGCAAGGTCGCAATAGTTGCGCACAGCCAAGGCGGGCTTATAGCAAAAACTCTTTTGAAACAGCTCGAGGATGAGAATCACCCCTATCACTATCTCCTGAAGGGTATTGATAAACTGATTCTTGTCGCCTCGCCGCAGTTAGGAACACCGCGAGCAATTGCAGGATTACTGCATGGCGATCTAGAGAGCATCGCGGGCGGTATTTTTCTGACACAAACAACCGCACGGACACTTGCGGAGAATATGCCAAGCGCATACAATCTTCTCCCCTCTGAAAAGTATTTTGAAAAAGTGGACACGGAAACACAGCCGCTTCTTGATTTTGACTCGTCATTAGCAGGCACAAATCTCGAGTACATTGCCGGCACCGCTATCACAAATGCGGAAGATCTATACCGCTTTTTGACTGACGATAAAAACAGGACGAAGCCGTCAACTGATGATATAACAAAACCGAATATTCTCAATAAATACCTGTTGTCAGCGGCAACCACGACTCACAATACTTTTCTTGACGAGTGGAAAGCGCCAAAGAATATTGAGGTAGTACAAATAGCGGGATGGGGCCTTGATACCGTGCGTGGTATGCGTTATTTTGTTTCTGAATGCGGTCCTGCAACCATTGCGGCATATGAATACTGCAGAGAACTTTTAATGACATCGGAGGGTGATGAGGCGGTTGTATATCCGAGCGCGCTTGCAACGAGTGATGCCCCGTCAAAATATTATTTTGATTTGAAGGAATTTAATTCATGGGGCGAGGGAAATTGGAATAGCAGTCATGCGTATCTTTTTGAAACACAGCCAATACAAGAGCTGGTTCAACAGATTGTTCAAAATAAAGTTGATGAGGATAATCTTCCGAGGTATGTGACCGTTGAAAAACCCGTAGAACATCAACCGCGATTCAGATTGGCGGTAAAATCTCCCGTCTCTATTGATATTTATGACAGTTTTGGAAGGCACACGGGATTATCTCCTAATCAAAAAAACCAATCGCCCGACTTTGTTCTTATCGATCAACAAATTCCGAATAGTTATTATTACGAAATTGACGGGCATAAGCATCTCGGTCTTGATAGTATTGGTTCTCATTCAATTATCCTTCGGGGCTTGGACTTGGGAACATTCACATTTGAATTGGATAAGGTTTTGAATGACCAAACAATCGGACAAAATGTCTTTGCTACTATTCCGGTTACGGCTAAAACAATCGGAACACTCGCTATTGATGAGGATGCCATTAAAAGTCTCCGATTAGATATAGATGGCGATTCTGTGATTGACATAACATTAGCGCCCGGGGAAGCAGTAAACCCAGCCGCTTCCCTTGAAGTGCTTATAAAAGTGATTGCTTCTTTGGATGTGCCGAAAGGGATAGAACAGGGAGCCGTCTCAAAAATTGATGCCGCGCTAGGTACTCTTAAACGCGGAAACGCCAAAGCCGCATCAAATCAAATGGACGCGCTCGTTCATTATATTGACGCGCAAGCGGGAAAGCACATACCTCTTGATAGAGCAGTCGGACTGACGCGTATTGTTGAAGAGATCAAAGGGAAAATGGTACCATAGGGCGGGTTCAATGTAAAGAGATAATTATTATGCGTCTTGTGTATATATTTCTTGCGGTTGCGGCGGCGGGTATTGTTTTTGGCGGGATGTATTTTTTGCGCGGTGGGGATGACGCTCCGGCCGGTGAGACGGCTGTTTTGGAGGACTTAAAAATTGCGGCGCCTCCCGCGGGTACGACGGCGGCGTCAGAGGCGCTACCGTCCGCGACAGATTCTGCGGCAACGCGGGCGGTGATGCACACCAATCTCGGCGACATTATATTGGAATTATTTCCGAAAGACGCGCCCAAAACCGTGGAGAATTTCGCGCGCCTCGCGCGGGCGGGATTTTACAACGGCGTCAAGTTCCACCGCGTCATCAAAGGGTTTATGGCGCAGACCGGGGATCCCAACAGTAAAGATAGCGATTGGTCGGATGATGGCACGGGCGGCCCGGGGTATTTGTTTGCGGATGAAATCAACAGCCGCAAACTCGTGCGCGGGACTTTGGCCATGGCGAATGCGGGACCAGACACCAACGGCAGCCAGTTTTTCATTGTGACGGCAGAAGCAACGTCGTGGCTTGACGGCAAGCATACGGTATTCGGCCGCGTGACAGCCGGCATGGATGTGGTGGGCAAAATAGAAAACACGCCGGTGGATCACGCGCAAGGAGACCATCCGCTACAAGACATTGTCATCAACGCGCTTACGCTTTCGGAACGGTAGATGAGAGTAAGCATACGTCTGTGGATTACTCATTTTGCACGAGTGCGGCAAGGTGCAGTATACTGTTTCGTATGGCAACACCAAACAAAAATTTTTATATTGCGGCCGTCATCATCATTATTACAGCCGCTGTTGGCGCGTGGTGGTATTGGTATCGCGCGCCGGAGCCCCTGCCGGATACCATGGCGGGACAAGAAGCGGGCGGGCTGGGCGCCCAGATTTTTGAAGGGGCGCAGAATCCCCTCAAAAACGATGTGCCGGAAACCAACCCGTTTGCCGCGGACGCCAACCCGTTTGATGCAGATACGAATCCCTACAAAGATTCATATAAAAACCCTTTTTGATTCATGAAAGTATTTTCAAAATCCACGATCGGCATTTTCATCGCGTTGGGATTGGCGGTGCTTATGGTATCGTATGCCGACGCGCTTTCCAAAAAAGATATTGTGCATCCCATCGCGGAACTGGGCGACTGCAGGGATGAGGCGGAATGTCGGAAGTACTGCGACGCTCGCGACAATCTGGAGCGGGTGCGTACCTGCATTGCGTTTGCAAAAAAGTATACTCTCTTGCCGGCGGAGGACTTGGAAGACGCGGAGCGCTACGCGGTGCGGCTGGGGGTGACCGAAGGTCCGGGAAGATGCCGCGACACGCGCTCGTGCGAGGCCTACTGCGAGGATACGGCGCATCTGACCGAGTGCCTTGACTTTTCCGAGAAGCACGGCCTTCGTTCCGCCGAGGAGATAGCCGAGGGCCGCCGGTTGGCAGCCGTGTTGGCACAGGGCGCTACACTGCCCGGCGGGTGCAAGACCAGGGACGCGTGCGAGGCATATTGCGAGGACCCCTCGCATATGCGGGTCTGCGTCGCGTTTGCAAAGCAGGCGGGATTCATCTCCGAGGAGGAGGCCGCAGATGCCGAAAAAATTATTCCACTGATAGAGAGCGGGGCCAAAACCCCGGGCAACTGCGGGAGGAAAGCCGCGTGCGAGGCGTACTGCGCCCTGCCGGGACACATTGACGAGTGCATCGCGTTTGCGGAGCGTGCCGGACTCATGGATGCGGAAGAATTGGCGGAAGCCAAAAAGTTCGCGCCCTTCATCGCGCGCGGCGAGACCCCGGGCCAGTGCCGAGGCAAGGACGCGTGCGAAGCATACTGCGGCGACCCCGCGCACTTTGAAGAATGCGTGACATTTGGCGAGCGCGCGGGAATCTTGACTGCGGGGGATGTGGCGCTTGCAAGAAAGACAAAAGGCAAGGGTCCGGGCGGATGTCAATCGCGCGATGCGTGCGAACAATTCTGTACGGACCCCGCGCATCAGCAGGACTGCATGGCATTTGCCAAAGAGCACGGGCTTGAAGAAGAGTTTTCCGGCGTTGCCAGCGAGGTGCGGAAAAAAATGGAAGACGAAGGCCGCGCAAAAGGCAGAGCCGAGGCGGACGCCGCATTGCGCGCGTGCGCCGACAAGCAGTGCGGAGAAATGATTGTGTGTCT
>CAYIQI010000032.1:0-6351 GCA_964365545.1 uncultured Candidatus Saccharibacteria bacterium | reverse complement strand
AATAGATCGATTTCATCTACCCAATTCAGCACATATAATCGCAATTATCAATTTTCAAGCTCGCCTCGCGCGAATCCTGAAATTTGCCGGTGTTTTACTCACGCGTGCCCCACCTCTTCCCATTCCGAACAGAGCAGTGAAAGCGCGTGAGCCCGATGATACTTGGTGTAAATTAACGCCTGGGAAAGTAGGGTATGCCGGCATATTTTAGGATTCGCGCGGGGATCGACTCCGTGCCGCGAATGCCGCGGCGCGGTTTTGTTTTTTCCGAAAAGAGTATATACTGGAAAATATGTTTTCATGGAGGGCGCGCCGGCAACTTGCGGCGATGGGGATTGTGGCGGCGATATTCGCAGGAATCGCGGTGTGGTTCGGCGCGCGGCTGATTCCCTCGCCGACCTGTTTTGATAATCGCCAGAATCATGGCGAAGTCGGCGTGGACTGCGGCGGACCGTGTCTTGCGTGCGAGCTCAAAAATCCCAAGCCCTTATCGGTCTTCTGGACGCGCCTGGCGCCCGCCGGCGGGGATTGGTACGATGCGGCGGCGTTGGTGGAGAATCAGAATCAAATCCTTGCCTCCGGAGATGTCCGTTACGAGTTCGCTCTTTTTGATGAGTTGGGCCTTGTTGCGCGCAAATCCGGCAGCACTTTCGTCTATCCGCAGGAGCGGCTTATTATCGCGGAGCCGGCTCTCCGTACGACGCGCAGGCCCGTCCGCGTTGAATTCCGCGTGATTGCGATCGCATGGCGTACCGGCCGGGAATCGGCGCCTTCCATTATTGTAGAGCATCGGGACTACACGATTGCCGCGGGAGGAGAGGGAGAGAAAAAACAAAGCATCGTGACTGCGGACCTTTTCAATGCAAGTCCGCTTGGATTTCGCGCGTTTGCCGTGACGGTGGCGGTGTTTGATCCTGCGGGCAATCTCATCGGCGCCAATAAAGTCGCGGGCGACACCCTTGCCGCCGGCGGCCGCGCGAAGATAAAGTCGCTCTGGCCTTCTGCACTGCCCGGGGACGCCGGGAAGATAGAAATTATTCCCCGCGTGAATTTGTTTGATCCGGAAGTTATTATCAAACCGCAATAAAATAGTGAATAGTGAGTAGTGAATAGGGGGTAGTTTTTAGATAGGAGAAGAACACTTTTTTCTACCAACTACAAACTACCTGCTACCCACAATGTTTGTTTTTTTCCATATCCGTCGTTATGATTGGCTCCTGATGGGAGCCGTTTTTATGCTGGCCGCGATAGGCCTTATCTCGCTGTATAGTTTGTCCGGCGTCTCGTCGTTCCCCTTTTTCCAGCGCCAGCTCATCTGGGCGGGGGTCGGCATTATTCTTTTGATAATTTCAAGTTTCATTGATTTCCGCCTGTTCCGTACGCAAAGCGCCGTGGTGTTTTCTTTTTATCTGGTAAGCGTATTGTTGCTTGCCGCGATTCTCGTGGCTGGTGCGCGCGTACGGGGAGTCAGGGCGTGGTTTCAGGTGGGCGGCGTGGCGCTCCAGCCCGTGGAGGCGGCAAAACTTACGCTCGTGATCGTACTCGCCAAGTTTTTCTCCAAGCGCCACATCGAGATTTATCGCATCCGGCATCTTGTGGTATCGGGGCTCTATCTTGCCGTGCCGGTTTTGCTCGTGCTACTGCAGCCCGATCTGGGATCTGCCATCGTGCTCATCGCCGTATGGCTTGCGGTGGTAGTATTCTCCGGCATGAAGTTGCGGCATTTTTTCTCGCTCGTTATGATCGGCGGCGCGGTGGCGCTGGTTGCATGGAGCGCGGTATTGCTCCCGTATCAAAAATCCCGCATCACCTCTTTTTTTGATCCCTACCGTGATCCGAAGGGCGCGGGATATCAGATGATTCAGTCCATGGTCGCCGTGGGGTCCGGACAGCTTTGGGGCAAGGGGCTTGGCTATGGCTCCCAGTCGCATTTGCATTTTCTGCCCGAGTCGCAGACAGATTTTATTTTTGCCGCGTACGCCGAGGAGTGGGGATATGTCGGGACGCTTATCTTATTAGCACTCTTTTTTATCGTGCTCTGGCGGATCGTGCGCATCGGCGCCCGGGCTAAAGATAATTTTTCGCGGCTGTTTACACTGGGATTTAGCGCGCTCATTGCGACGCAGACATTCATCCATATCGGCATGAATATGGCAGTGATGCCGATCACGGGTATCACTTTGCCTTTTGTCTCCTACGGCGGCTCATCCCTCGTGATGTCTCTGATAGGGATCGGCATCGTGCAGAATATCAAGATCAACGCGCGAAGGGAAGTGGAATAGCGGCTCGCTGGGGTATGATACATGAGGAGCAAAACGTCTCGACCGCAGCTATTGTGAAAGATGATGAAATGAGATAGGATCATAGGCGATGTCCGACACAAATATTGTCCAGTTCAATGTTCTTACATAAGGAGAGAAATATGGATAGGCGACAGGCAAAATTGGCTTTGAGTCAGTGGATGAGAATGACGCGTAAGAAGTTTGGAAAGAGTCAGGACGATTTTGGTCGGGAGTTGGGATGCACCGGAGTGCATATCTCGCAAATCGAACGAGGCAGGAGGATGCCGAGTAATAAGATGTTGCTCAATGCCACGGGGCTTTTAGGGTGCGGCCAGAAAGAAGTACGCGGCTTGCTTTTATTGCGCGCGCGGGCATCAACTGATATTACACCGGACGATTTTGTAGAAGTGTATGGCGGTGTGGATGATATGTATAGGATCTCTGGAGTTTCTAATCCCGGAGTTTCGGAGACGCAACGCTTTCTTACTACTATACAGAACGCCGAGTCCATGATTCCTCCGGAGGATTTTGCCTTATTGAAGGGCGCGGTAATGCAGATCATAGATCTTTCTAAAAGATTACATGATAGGTCGTTATGAATCATAGCACCCCCTCCAACCAGCATACGCGGTTGGAGGGCTTTTTCTTTTGTGGTATGCTTTAGGCATGATATATTTTGCGGCGGATCATCGGGGGTTTCGGCTCAAAGAGGCGATAAAAAAATCGCTGATTGAGTGGGGGATTGCGACAGAGGATATGGGGGCTTTGGCGTATGATGCGGCGGATGACTATGTTGACTTTGCCGCGGCCGCGGCCGCAAAGATCGCAGAGAATTCGGCGGAGCATCGAGGGATTTTCTTGTGCGGGTCCGGGCACGGCATGGATATAGTTGCCAATAAGTTCCGCGGTGTTCGCGCCGCGCTGTGCTGGAATGCGGCAGTGGCAAAGCAGTCGCGCGAGCACGAGGATGCCAATGTGCTTGTGTTGCCTGCTGACTGGCTTGATGAGATGCAGGCAAAAGAAATCACAGAAGCGTGGCTGACCACATCTTTTACCGGCGAAGACCGCCATATCCGCCGCCTAAAAAAGATAGAAGAGATAGAAACGAAAAACTTTTGTGGCTGAAATAATTCCGTCCATCAACGCGGCGACATTTGACGAGGTGCAGGCGCGCATAAAAAAAGTTGAGCCGTATGTCTCATGGTGTCATTTGGATGTGACGGACGGCGTGTTTTCGGCGCACCCGACCTGGCGCGATCCGGCTGATTTGTCGCGGTTGCAGATGAAATTGAAGTGTGAGGTTCATTTGATGGTTGAGCGTCCAGAAGGAATTATAGACCAATGGCTGGTGGAGCCGATCAGACGCGTAATCGTGCATCTTGAAGCCACGAAAAATCCCGAAGTGATTGTTCAAAAGTGCCGCTCGGCGGGCAGAGAAATCGGATTTGCGATCAATCCGGAAACGCCGTGGGAGACGCTCCGGCCGTGGTTTGGGAAGGTAGATGTAGTTTTGCCGCTTGGCGTTCCGCCCGGCGCATCGGGGCAGACGCCCGATTGGGATATTATTTTTGGGAAAATCGCCGCTATACGACAGGCATGTCCGTCCTGTATAATAGAAGCGGACGGGGGAGTGAATGTGAGTATTGCGTCCCGCGCGTGCGCCGCAGGAGCCGACATCCTCGTCGCCGGCTCCGCGATTTTTGATTCGTCCGACATAGCATCCGTAATCGCCGTCCTGCGGAGAGCGGACTAATTCCCATGCCGATAAAGTTGACAAAAACTTTTGTTGCACTTACATAGCGATCGCATGATAAGTGCAAAGTATAAGAACTATAAGAATTATGTCTCGCGGACTTGGAACAACGCAGCGTAAAATTCTTTTACTCTTGTTGGGAGGAGTCGCCTTGGGAATGTCCGGTTCCCCAAGCCGCTATTTCCGCATTCTTAAACATATCAGCAGGGAGTGGCGGGATATTAATCGGGCAGCGCTTTGGCGATCAATCCGATCTTTGTATCGTTCAAAACTGATTCGTACCGTTCGCAATACGGACGGCTCCCGCAGGCTCGTTCTGTCTGAAAAAGGCCGCGAGCGGGCGCTCACCTACCGATTGGAGGAGATGCGGATACCCGTGCCAGCGGCGTGGGATAAGAAATGGCATCTGGTGCTGTTCGACATTCCACAGAAACGAAGCCGCACGCGTGATGCGTTTCGCGTGCATTTGAAACAAATTGGATTTCTTGAACTCCAAAAAAGTGTGTTTGTCTGTCCTTATCCGTGTCAAGACGAGATTGATTTTCTCGTGGAACTTTATGATATTCGCCGCCATGTCCGCATGGTCATCGCCGATACGATAGACACCGAACTGCATCTGAAGCAAAAATTTGACTTGAAAATATAAACGGCAGAGGAAATGAATTCATTGCACTTACCAAGTGGTCGCATAGTAAATGCAATGAGGGGATGTACGCGTGTGGATAAATAACTTTGAGAGCGAGCGGAATGATGCTATATTCAAAACCATGGACCTCCTCTCCCAATACCAACAAGAGCATCCGGAAGCGTTTCAGGGACAGAAGCAGGCACCCGCAGGCGATGAATACGGCCGTGCCTATACCGGCACGACTGCGCTTGTGATACGCATATCCGGAGGCAGGATACGGGATGCGAGACAGGTGATGTATGTACTGTTCATCGCCGGCGCCGTGATTTTCAGTTCCATTGATATCGCTCGGGCGGTTAAAGGTTTAAAAAATCAAGTATGCTTAAGAAATCAGTAGGATTTTTACTCGCGGCTGGGATCATAGTTCTTACTCTATGGATATTTTTTACTTTTGCTCTTGGTGTATATGGAAATTCAGGGTCGGCTCTGTTGTTGTTTGCTGTCTTGATAGGCGGTCTTTATACTGCATATATGGTCTTGCAAAAATTCAGCGGCGTTATTTTCGCTAAGATCGGACTCGCCATTCTGTTTTTGATTGTATTGTCCTTTTCTTTCAGAATACCTCTTCTGTCTTCCTTCTTTAGTTATATGCTTCGCCTGCTACCTTTATCTTTTTAGAAGTCATCTATGCCCCACCTTTCCGAATCCAAAATACAATTTCTGGAAGAGATGGCTAATCACATCCGCACGGATGTGATTGAGTCAGTCGTCAACGCGGGATCAGGACATATTGCGGGACCATTGGGCATGGCGGATATTTTTGCAGCACTTTATTTCCATATCCTGCGGCACGATCCGAAAAATCCGGAGTGGCCGGATCGCGACCGCCTCGTACTTTCCAACGGCCACATCTGCCCCGTGCGGTATGCCGCGATGGCACGCTCGGGTTATTTTCCCATAGAAGAGTTGAAAACCCTGCGAAAATTTGACACGCGCCTGCAGGGACATCCACATCGGACGATATTGCCAGGTGTAGAAACCACATCCGGTCCCCTTGGCTCTGGTCTTTCACAGGCCGTCGGCATGGCAATCGCCGCAAAAATGGATGCCAAAAAAATAAATGTCTACTGCCTCATGTCCGACGGCGAGCAGGAATGTGGACAGACATGGGAAGCGGCCATGCTTGCCGGGAAATTGAAACTGGACAATCTTACCGCGCTGATTGATCGCAACAATATACAGATTGACGGCATGACCGAAAACATCATGCCTTTGGAGCCCATCCGCGCCAAGTACGAAGCATTCAACTGGCATGTGATTGAAATCAACGGCCATGATTTTGAAGAAATCGTCGGCGCGTTTGCATCCGCCCAATCAATTTATGAAAAGCCGGTTTTGATTCTCGCCCACACCATCCCGGGCAAAGGCGTGGACTTTATGGAATTTGATTATTTGTGGCATTCCAAAGTATTCAAGCCCGGCGAGGCGGAAGAGGCACTTCATCAGTTGCGGACATTGCAGGGCAAAATAAAAAGCGAGCACGAATAGTAAGAATCAAGAAGCAAGAATTATGAATCAAGAACTGAAGAAACAGAAATCAGCGCAAGAGATTCAGGATCAGATTTTCTTGAGTATGACGGCGGACAAAAAGTTGGAAGTCGCCGCGAAATTATGGCTGCTTGCGAAAG
>CAYIQI010000031.1:0-6515 GCA_964365545.1 uncultured Candidatus Saccharibacteria bacterium | reverse complement strand
CGCTCGGTGAGAACTTTTTTCGCAACTGCCAATGCTTCATCCATGAGCCGTTTAACTTCGCTGTCTACCACGCGCGCAGTTTCCTCTGAATAATTGCGGCCCCCGGATATCTCGCGACCGAGAAACATCGTCTCCTCTTGACCATCAAGCGTCAAGGGGCCGATTTTGTCCGACATGCCAAATCGCGTGACCAAACTGCGCGCCACATCCGTGGCTTTTTTGAGATCGTCATGCGGCCCGGTGGTAATTTCACCAAACAGCATCTGCTCGGCGGCGAAGCCGCCGAGCGCGGACGCCAATTCAGCAAGAAAATGCGAGCGCGTATACAGATGCCTATCTTCGCTCGGCAATTTCAAAGTGTAGCCCGCGGCGCGGCCCCGCGAGACAATAGACACTTTATGAACCGGATCCGCGTGGGGGAGCGAGGCGGCGACGAGCGCGTGCCCCGCCTCGTGATACGCCGAAATCTTTTTCTCCTGACTTGATAACAAATGACTCTTGCGTTCCGGCCCGAGTAGTACCTTCTCAATGGAGTTTATGAGATCCATCTGCTCTACTTTTTTGCGATCGTTGCGTGCCGCAAGAATAGCCGCCTCATTCACGAGATTGGCAAGATCCGCACCCGAAAACCCCGGCGTACGCTCCGCAATGACCCGCACCGTGACATCCTCCACCACCGGTTTATTAGCCATATGGATTTTCAAAATCTCCTCGCGGTCGTTGATATCCGGCAAATCTAAAATCACGCGCCGGTCAAACCTGCCCGGACGAAGGAGCGCCGGATCCAGCACATCGGGGCGATTGGTCGCGGAGAAAATAAGCACTTTGTCGCTTGTCTCCATGCCATCCATTTCCACCAAAATCTGATTCAATGTCTGCTCCCGCTCGTCATGCCCGCCGCCAAACCCGCTCCCGCCCCGGATACGACCAATCGCATCCAATTCGTCTATGAAAATAATGGCGGGAGCGGCTTTTTTCGCCACTCGAAAGAGATCTCGCGTGCGCGATGCGCCGACACCGACAAACATCTCAATAAATTCCGAAGCCGACATATGGAAGAAAGGGACGCCCGCCTCGCCGCTCACCGCCTTGGCAAGAAGTGTGTTGTGGTTGATCAGTCCATTCGCCAAAAAATTATGCAGATGCGGCACGGTCAGGTCATAAACCACTCCCTCGCCGGACGCGATATCTTTCACTTTAGTAAAAAAGAATTGTCCCGATGCAAGCCGCTGAAGGTGAGCGACCTCCGGCATGTGTGCTACGACGGGCGCGAGTCGCATGGCCTGCTCAAGGAAATATGTCATGCTGGTAGGCGAGGGTCGCCGTTCTCCACTCACATACCGTCTCATGTTTTTATAGAGCGGCGTATTGTAGAAAACCCGGTCCCGATGATATGCAGTTGTCTCCATGGTTTTCCGCCAGATCGTTTCCATAAAGAATCCTTGGGCCGGAATCACATGCACATTGGTATTGCGTTCCCGTTGGCATACCTTCTCCAAACGCTCTTTTCTCGCCGCAATGCGAAAGCCGATTTCATCTCGGAAGCGTTCCATAAAGTCGCCGTAGACCGTCAGATAAAACTGCATTTTGCCGTTATAAATTTTTTTACGCGACGAGACGCGATTCACCATCCCAAGATTAAAAAGACACCACGATACATCGTCAATCAACTGCTTGCTCGCGCTGGAAAGACAGACCGCGCCTGTCCTTTCAACATACCCGTCGGTGTCAAAAAGACCGCGCAGAAATTCCACGACAAAGGGTCGAGGCGCAAGCCGTACCCACTCGGGCATACGCTTCCCTTCCGCATAGGTCTCCTCCATACCCCATGCGCGAATCTGCATTTTCACCCCGCTGTCCTGTAAGACATAATCATAAATCCCCGAAGACTTTTTCGTCAGCTCTGTCTTGCAATGCCGCCGAAGAATATCTTGCAGACGGCCGAGCATATCACCATCGGCGGTAGAAAACATCACGCGATTCCTCACTGTGAGGCATCCATCCCCGGTGAGCGCTCCCAAAAGATATGCGATTTCGGGATGAGGAATACGCGTATAATTGCCGAATACCCCGGTGTCATAGCCCATCACCACCCAATCGTCTTTGTGCAGTTCATCAAGACGGCGAAAAAGAAAGTTTCCCGAATCTTGATCTATGGTCACAATGGGATGCTCGGGCGTTCCTTTAATCTCGACGCCAATCTCGGTTTCAATCTTAATGGTCTTCTGCACGCCAAGATGATACCAGTGAGATGCAAGAACGCGCTTAAAGGCAAGTGTTTTGGGGTCAAGGGCAACTATCTCAAGCCCATCCACGGTCCCGTCCTCCCTCACGGTAAAATACTTGGGCACCTCCTCAATAGGGACTGCTCCTTTGTTAGTCATCAACATCGTCTCACCGACAACACATTTGCCCGTACCGGGCGCGCCGATGAGCAGGACGCCTTTGGGAATCTTGGCGCCGATGTCAAGATATTTTTTGGGATTCTTCAGAAAATCCACGACCTCGCGCAATTCTTCTTTGGCTTCTTTTACACCCGCGACATCCTTGAATGTCGTCTTCTGCTGTTCACTCTCTGGGCTGATGAGCCGCGCGCGCGACTGGCCAAAACTGAACGCCTGCGATGCCCCGCGCTGGATTTGCTTGCCGCTAAACCACATGAAAAAAGCGATGAGAAGCACCGGCGCCAGCACCGGTAAGAGCAGTCCGAACAAGAACCCGAATCCATTGCCCGGCTTGACCGTGATTGCGACATCTTTCAGTTTCTCCGGCGCCACGCCGTAATTACGGAGTGTCTCGGTGAGCCCGGATTCCTGCTCTTTTTGCGCCGCAAGCGTCTCGCCTTTTTTTAATTTCACTTCAAGCGCTGTATCCGCGACACTGATGGATTCCACCTCGCCCGCGTTAATTTTGGCAACCACCTCCGAGAGCGAAATCTCTTTCTGTTCCTGCAGGATCCCTGCCACGCCCGAATAGGCGACGGAAATCGCCATGAGAATCACCAGCCCCCACATCAATTTTTTGGAAAAGTCCTTCATGCGTTTCATGGCATCATAATCCTTTGTCGTGCTTTTCGCAAGTAAAAAAATCCGTTCGGCAAACGGCCAGCACTCACGGCAAAATACCGAATAAATTGCGTCCCCGGCACCGAACAGATTATCATGATGGTATTGTGGAGATTTTTGCGTTCGGGCGCAAGGCGCGCTATAATCCGATACAATGACTGACGAAATCGCATCCATCCGCGCGGCATTTGAAAAATCCCTTGCCGCGGCGGCAACGCTCGACGACACGGAGAAATTGCGCGTGCAGTATCTGGGCCGGCGCGGGGCGATCAGCATTCTTTTTGACGCGCTCAAAAATCTGCCGCCGGAGGAGAGGCGCGCCGCCGGAGGAGAGGCCAACGCGCTGCGGCGCAAAATAGAAGAAGGGATTAGGGAAAAACGCGCAGCACTGGAGCAATCCAGCCATGAAGGCGTGCTGAAAAAAGAATGGCTGGATGTGACGCGCCCGGGAGTGCGCCAGCCGCGCGGCCACCTGCACCCGCTTACCCAAATACGGAGGGAACTGGAAGATATATTTATCTCCATGGGCTTTGGCATTGCCGAGGGGCCGGAGATGGAACTTGAACACTATAATTTTGACGTATTAAACATGCCCGAGACGCATCCTGCGCGGGAGACACAAGACACCTGGTGGATCCGCCATCCGTCCATTAGTATAAAAAAACAGGGCGAGAAAAAAGAAACTCATCTGCTCATGCGAACCCAAGTGACCCAGATTCAAGTGCGCTATATGGAACAAAACGCGCCACCATTTCGTATCATCATGCCCGGCACGGTTTTCAGGCGCGAGGCGACCGACGCTTCCCATGAAATACAATTCGCCCAGATGGATGGCATGATGGTAGACAATAAAGCGTCACTCGCCGACCTCAAAGGCATCATGGAAACCGTTCTAAAAAGATTATTCGGGCCGCGGATCAAAACGCGCCTGCGCGCGGGATTCTTCCCCTTTGTGGAGCCCGGCGTTGAAATGGACATTGAGTGCCTCTACTGCCGCCAGAAAGGATGCCCTGTCTGCAAGCAATCCGGGTGGATTGAAGTGTTCCCCGGCGGCGTGGTGCATCCGCGGGTATTCAAAGCCGCGGGCTACGACCCGCAACAATGGCAGGGAATCGCCTGGGACATCGGCGTAGACCGCATCGCGATCCTCAAATACAAAATCCCCGACATACGGCTCCTGCGCTCGGGCGACTTGCGATTTCTGAAACAATTTTAATTATTAACTGTTCTTCATATTTATGACGCATCGAGAACAACCATTGAATCCCGAAGAAAAATTAAACGCGTTTCGCGGGGAAATGCGCGAACGAGTCGCGGACGAAACCGACAAACAATACGCGTGGGAAGGACGAGGCCGCACGGGCGAAAAGTTTGATCCGGACATGATACGGGTCAATCCCGATTGCCTCACCAAAGACGATATGGATATTTGGCGAAAGATAACTGAGCGTAAAGTAGAGATTGAGGACTGGGACGCCTATATAAAAAAAGCGCGTCAGGAGATTGCCGACACGTCGCAAGACATACAAGAAGGCAGGGGGCGCTTCACCGCGGTTGCCGGCAACATGGCAAACGAGATTATTACAGAGAAACAACTGGAGGAAATGGACAAGGCATGAAATTTTCATACCATTGGCTCAAAGAGTTAGTTGCGTTCAAACAATCACCCGAGCAACTCGCGGAGTTTTTGACCATGTACGCATTTGAAGTGGAGGGGGTGCGAAAAATCGGAGGCGATTTTATGCTGGACGCCAAAATCCCCGCCAACCGCATCTCGGATGCGGGAAATCACCTCGGCCTCGCAAAAGAAATCGCAGCGCTCCTGAAAATAAGCATCAAGAATCAAGTATTGAGAATCAAGAAATACCAAACGCGGCGCTCGGATGATTTTCTCAAAGTAAAGATCACAGATCCGGCCCTCTGCCCACGCTACACGGCGATGATTTTGGACCTCAAAAAAAATCCCGCGTCTCCCCCTTGGATGCGGCGTCGGCTCGCGACCTGCGGGATCCGCCCGATCAACGCGATCGTGGACGTCACCAATTATATTATGCTGGAGACCGGGCAACCCCTCCACGCCTTTGACCTTAATACTGTCAAAGGCGGCCACATAGAGATACGGGAATCAAGAGAAGGAGAAAAGCTGACCACTCTTGACGGAACCCTCCACGCACTGCCGCAGGGCGCCATCGTGATCGAGGATGGCGAGCGCCTGATTGATCTTGCCGGCATCATGGGCGGAGACAACTCGGCGGTGTCTGCCGGTACGCGGCGTATCCTCCTGCAAGCCGCTGCTTTTGATCCGGTACGGATTTATCGGGCCATGCGCGCGCTCAATTTCTCATCGGACGCGGCAAAAATCTATGCCGCGGGAACCGACCCGAATAAAACCGCCGTAGCGCTCCAGCGCGCTGTTGAGATTCTTTTGGAAATGCGCGCCATAGCCGCCCCGCAAGGATATATTGACATATACCCGCGCAAGACCGCGGCGCAGAAAATCGCTTTCCGCCCGGCGTACGCGGACCGCATCATCGGCCAACCATTGGGTCCCGCATTCCACCGGCAAGTATTCGAGCGGCTGGATTTCGCCATCAAAAAACGCGGCAACGCGAAGCAATGGATCATTGAGGTCCCCACTGCGCGCCGCGACCTGCGCCAAGAAGAAGATCTTATCGAAGAAGTAGCGCGGTTGTACGGGTACGAGCGATTGCCGTCTCAACTGCCGGAAAGCCGTCTGGTCCCCGCGCCAAAGAACGACGCGGCGTGGTGGGAACGAAGAATAGCTGATCATCTGGTCGGAGCCGGATTTACCGAAACCCACCTGTATGAATTTACCGGAGACCGCGAGTTGGAATATTTCCGCATTGATCGGGCGCGAGTGATCGCCCTGGAAAATCCGATGAATCCGGAAACAAAATATCTCTCGCCGCGCGTCTCGTTGCCGTGCGTGCTGTCCGCGACGGACAATCTCAAACATTCCGATACCGTGAAAATCTTCAGCATCGCCAAGAGTTTCCGCGCATCCCCCTTGGAAGAACGCCGCGGACTTGCGATTTGTCTGGCGCAAAAAGGCGCGTCCGGCGAGGCAGAGTTTTATCTGCTCAAAGGTATGGTGGATACTATGCTCGAGTCGCTCGGCATCAGTGACCACTGGTATGACGATGTAGCCAGCAACCAAAAACCAGAAACCGACAACCAAATATATCATCCGTATCGATTCGCCGAGATAAAGATCGGGGACGAGCGGATCGGTGCCATCGGCGAGATACATCCCGACATCCTCAAAAACATCAAGGCGCGCGGCCGCGTCGTGGCCGCGGAAATTGATATGGAGCGGCTCGCCGCGCTCGCCACCGCGGAGGCCGAGTATCGTCCCATCGGCAAATATCCGGCGATCGTCCGCGACATCGCCGTGGTCGTACCGGAAACGACCAGAACCGAAGAAATCCT
>CAYIQI010000030.1:0-6566 GCA_964365545.1 uncultured Candidatus Saccharibacteria bacterium | reverse complement strand
CAAAAAGTGATTATTCATTTCGTCGGCTATCGCGGCAACTTTTATGAACGGCTCCGACGGCTTCTTAGAGTTTGAGCTTATAGATAAATCTGTATGATCTATGATCCTGGGACATGAGCGGCAGGCGAGGTATTTTGATCGGGTGATGGCGGCTGACCGGATGTCGCACGCGTATCTTCTGCATGGACCGGATCGGGTAGGAAAGCGCGCGATGGCGTATGCAATCGCGCGCTCTCTCTTGTGTCCGCAGTATAAAAAAGGTTCTCAATCAATCGCAGACGCGGGAGACGATTGCCGTGTGTGCCGTGAGATTGATGCAGGTACGCACCCGGGATTCGTTCTACTTGACCGCATCCATACTCTTGTTTCGGACAAAGAGATGAGGAGCGAAATCCCGATTGAGGACATCCGCGAGTTGAAGCGGCGGTTTGCGTTTGCGGCTGTGGGGGATGCATGGCGCATTGCGATTATTGACGGGATTGATACAATGAGCAGAGACGCCGAGGTCGCATTTTTAAAACTCTTAGAAGAGCCCGGGATACGGACGCTATTTCTCCTCGTTGCTTCATCGCGCGATGCAGTGCCGCCGACGATTGTCTCGCGCGCAACGCCGGTGCTGTTTGCGCCGGTGCCGGACGCGGCGCTCGTGCCCTACATCAGGGCGCATGTGCCGAAAGAAAATATCGAGGACATACGCGCGCTTGCCGAAGGAAGGCCGGGGATGATCGTGGAATGGGTGCAGGATCCAAGAAAATTCGCGGAGGAGAAAAAGTTTGCCGCGTTTTTTGCCGGAGCATTTGCCGGCGGCATCGCAGGAGCTCTCGCGTTGAGCGAGAAAGCGGCGGATGATGAGGTGATGCGCCGTGGCAGCCAGTATGCGTGGATAGCGCATCTTCGGCGGCGCCTCGGCGCCGCATCCGGAGCAGAGCGTATGGGTGCTGCACATCGCATTGCCCGTGCGCTTGACCTTGCGGGAGTGATGGATGACACCAATGTCAATGTGCGCCTTGCGCTGGATGTGATGTTTGTCGAGGCCGTATCATCCCCGAAGATTTCGGGATGATGTTATAAAAACACCATGGTAGCAAAAACAGTATACGCTATTTTGTTGATATTTGTCCTGCTGGTGGTTGTCGTGCCGTTGCTTTTAAACGCGCTTGGCATTCCGATCAGCCCGGGCGGCGGAGGGAGCGGGGGAAGGAGCGCCGGTACGGCACGCAGTGGCATACTCCTGCGCTCATCCGACGGGGGCCGGCAGTGGCAACCTGCGGAATTCAACCGTGATAACAAACCGGCGTTGCCTGCGGAGATTTTGGATATCGCATTCCATCCGGTTGACGCAAATATTATTTTTGCAGGCGCCAGGGGATCCGGCATTTGGAAAAGTGAGAACGCCGGCGCCGTATGGAAAAAAGTGAACGACAGCGCCGCGGCACTCCAGCCGTCTGCTGATGTGTACAAAATCGCGATCAGCGCAGTGAATCCTATGGTGATGTATCTTGCGGTAGTGCAGGATAATCGCGGGAGGGTGTTGCGCACTGACGATGCCGGCGCATCATTCCGCGAGATTTATTCCGTGACCGAGCAGGGGCTCGGCGTGTTTGATCTGTATACATCGCCGTCGTCCCCTGATAACATTATGATTGCAACCGGCGAAGGACGCCTACTTGTCTCCGGAGACGGCGGGAAAATATGGCGTCTCGTGCGTTCCTTCGGCGTACCGCTTGCGCTCCTTGTCGCCAATCCGCAATTTTCTGGCGAGCGCTATGCGATAACCTCGCTTGGCGTGATGGCAAAAACATTTGATGCCGGAACGGATTGGATTGATCTGGGAAGCCCGACAGACGGCGCCGATGGCGCGCCGACGGGTACCATTACGCATCCGTATGCCAACTGGCAGCTCACTTTTTCCCGTGCGGCGCCTTTGTTTTCTTTTGCGATTAATCCTCAAAATCCGGCGACGCTTTATTTCATGCGGGGCGATGCGCTTTTTTCTTCATCCAACGGCGGATTCGGCTGGCGCCGCATGACGACGCTTATTACAGGCGCCGGCACGGCATTGGGCGGGGTCGCGGCGCATCCGGTGCGGGAAGGCACGATTTTTGTCACCGCCGGAGCGGATTTTTACCAAAGCACGGATAGCGGGGCAAGCTGGAGCGTCAAAACCATCGGCGCCGGCTCCGCGCTCAAAAAGATATTTGTGCACCCGCGCAGTCCGGAAATTATTTTCATCACCACTGCGCGATAACGACATTCTTGCATTTTTCAAAATGTAAGAATGTCGTCCACGGGTCTTATGAACGATCTGAAACAAAAAATGGAAAAGATTCTCGCGCGTCTGCGCGAGGAGGCGGCATCCTTGCGCACGGGCCGGGCGACCTCCGCACTCGTGGAGCACATAGAGGTGGATTATTACGGCGTGAAAACACCGCTCAAAGCGCTTGCCGCAATCGCCGTGCCCGATGCGCGCCAAATCGTGATCCAGCCATGGGATAAAAACGCGGTGCAGCCGATTGAGCGCGCGATTCAGGCGTCTCAGCTGGGCATGGCCCCGATCACGGATCACGATGCGATCCGCCTTGCGATCCCGCAATTGACCGAGGAGCGGCGGCGCGATCTTGGCAAACTCCTCGGCAAAATGACCGAGGAGGCGCGTATCCATGTGCGCCGCGACAGGGACGAGGCGCTCAAAGAGATCGAGCGCGACTACAGAGCCAAAGCCATGAGCGAGGACGCATGGACGCGCGGCAAAAAAGAAATTCAGAAAGTCATCGACGACGCCAACAAAAAAATAGAAGAAACCGTTGCGGCAAAAGAAAAAGAAATCATGACGGTATGAAGCGACGCCGTCTGGATGAGATACTTTTGGAGCGGGGCATGGCGCAAGATAAAAAAGATGCGTTTGTGATCGTCACCGAAGGGAGGGTTTTTATCGGCGGACAAAAAGCGATTTCTCCGGCGCAGATGATCGGCGATGGCGTGGAAGTGCGGGTGGCGAATGCCGACGGCTATGTGGGCAGAGGCGCGTATAAGCTGGACGCGGCGCTTGCGGCATTCGCCATAGATGCTACCGGAAAAATATGCGTGGACATCGGCGCCGCAACCGGAGGATTTACCGAGGTTCTGCTCCGGCGCGGCGCCAAAAAAGTGTATGCGATTGATACGGCGCGCGGAAAACTTGATTTGAAAATCCGTCAGGACCCGCGTGTGGTTGTGATGGAGCAGACGGATGTGCGGGATGTGCGGGATGTGCGAGAACTGCCGGAATCGGTTGATTTGGCAGTAATTGATATATCATTGATTTCACTCCGCGATATTTTGCCTCACGCCGGGCGCATGCTCTCATCCGGCGGCCGCGTCATAGCGCTCTTCAAGCCACAGTACGAGACGCGCGATCCGCGGATGTTGCGCCACGGAATTGTCAAAGACCCCGAAAGCCGCGAAAAACTTTTAGCGGATTTCCGTACATGGCTTGATTCGCACGGCTGGGAAACGCACGACTGGATGGAGTCGCCCATTACCGGAAGCAAAGGAAACGCGGAATATCTTTTTTATATCGCGCCAAAGTGAGAATATGAATATTGACACTCCACACTTATAGTGTGTATAGTGATGCCATGACGACAAAAACCATTGAAAAAACATATGCGCGCATAAATGTAACCTTGCCGAGCTATACGATCAAGCTTATTGACCGCGTGGTTGAGAAGGGAGAACGGAGCCGCGTGATTGACACGGCGGTATTGGAGTATATCAAAAAGACAAGCAAGGACAACTTGCGTAAGCGCTTGAAACAGGGAGCGATGAGCAATGCGGCACATGATTTAGCGTTTGCCGAAGAATGGTTTTCCGTTGATGAAGAAGTATGGGGAAAAAATCGGAAAGAGGATTTTTGATGCGCGGAGAGGTCTATTTGGTCTCGTTTGATCCTACGGTGGGATCGGAAATCAGGAAAACGCGGCCAGCAGTGATTATTCAAAATGACATTGCGAATCGCCACAGTCCGGTTACTATTGTCGCGGCCATTACCTCGCACAAAGAACGGCACCAGCACCCGACGGATGTTTTTGTCCCAAAAGACGAAGCAGGGCTTACTGCGGATTCTTTTATTCTCTTGAATCAAATCCGCACCATTGATCGGCGTCGGCTCATCAAGCGTTTTGGCATTGTATCTCCTAAAACCATGAAAGCAATCAATACTGCGCTGGAGATAAGCATCGGGTTGGTTGAAGTGTAGTGTATTGGCCGATGAATGGCACATGTGAAAAATACGATTTCTCCCTCCATATAAGCCATTATTCAGCATATTCTTGCCAAAGAAGTTGACAAATATATTGATAGGGTGTATACTATAAAATAGTTCATTCCATCTCAACTGAGCACATCTCAATCGCGAGGTGTTCCGAGCAGAGGTACAAGCGTTCTTTTCAAAAAATCTCACCAGCGAACCATTCAGGTTGCAAACAGATCTTCACGCATACTTTACTGTTTTGATTGAGAGTTGTAACTTGAACGGTTCGCTGGTGAGTGGAAAGAGTAAAACCTTAATCGCAACGGAAAGGAGCGATTATGGATTTGGTAGAATTTTTGCAGAAGTTGACGGACAAGGATGTGGATTTAAGCGGAGTGCATCCGGAATATGGGGTGTACTACGACCTTAAACTCTGCGAACTCCGTGGGGCGCTTTCGGGGAAACGGAAATATCTCCAAGTTGCCTGGACCACGGAGCCGCGGGCATTTGGAGGCCGCCGGGGTCCTTGCAACGCGTACTCCTCTTTAGACATTCGGGGGATGACCATGTTTGAGGAGGTACATACCGCGGCCATGGCCATGATTAGTGAGAATATGGCATGGTGCACGAATTTTAAGCCACCAGTTCCGGCAGGCGACAGTTAAGCGAATAGGGAGAGTGTTTTTTTACCTCTCCCGCCTCACCCGAGCGCGTCATAACACATGATGCATTCAGGTGAGGTTTTTTTATTCTGTTTCAATGTCCATGAAGTGTTGTAGAAACTGGTGAGGAATCAATATTGGGAACAAGACGGAGGCAAGAACCTCTTCTCGGAGAAAATCTTTTGTGTTCCATCGTAAAAATCAAACCTTGCATATACCAGCGATCGCTGGTATATGCAAGGTTTGACATTCAAGGATTTTTCACGCCGAAAATCATAACTCCAGTCAGGCTTTACTTCTTTGTGCATTTATCCTGTACGGATATTTATTTTTTTGGTATACTCAAAACCAATGGATATGGCGCTCACGATTATTTTTATCAGTGTGTTGATTCTGGCTCACGAGGCAGGGCATTTTTTTGCGGCGCGGTGGCTTGGCGTGCGGGTGGAGGAATTCGGATTCGGATTTCCACCGCGTGTCTTCTCGCGCATGAGAAACGGCGTGCGGTATTCGCTCAATCTTTTTCCATTTGGCGGGTTTGTGAAGATTTTCGGGGAGCACGGAGAAGGGGAGGGAGATCGGGTGAGCTTTATGTCGCGTCCGGCACTCCAGAGATTTGTCATACTCGCGGCTGGCGTATTCATGAATTTGGTGCTGGCGTGGGCGCTGTTTAGCGTTGCGGCAGGCATCGGCCTGCCGCAGATTGCCGACAACGCCGCGGGTATGCCGGTATCCATTCTCGGCGTGATGCCCGGATCCCCGGCGGAAAAAGCCGGGCTCAAACTCGGCGACGAAATATTGGAGATGCGGGGCGGAAGCGCGGTGTCGCTGCGCATTGAAAAAGAAGAGGATGTCAGTAATTTTGTAGACGCATATCGCGGAGAAGAAATGACGCTCGTGATCCGGCGGTCTGGCGCTGTCAGCGAGATAAAAGCAACGCCGCGCACTTCCTCGCCCGAAGGCCAGGGGGCGCTCGGTATTGCGCTCGGCCGTATCGCAATCGAGCGCTCGCCGTGGTATTTGGCGCCTGTCGCGGGCGCCGAGGCGCTGGCACGCAGTACCGCCGCGATAGCAGACGGATTGTGGTCGCTCGCGAGTAAATTTGCGACAACCGGACATGTGCCGGGCGAGGTGTCAGGACCCATTGGTATTCTGCTTTTTGCGCGCGACTCCGGGGCACTCGGCATCGCATATTTTTTGCAATTCATCGGGGTATTGTCCGTCAATCTCGCGGTACTCAATTTTTTGCCAATACCCGCGCTCGACGGCGGCAGGGTATTGTTTCTCGCGATTGAAAAAATCAGGGGCCGCCGGATAAGCCCTAGCGTTGAAAATGCGGCGCATACCATTGGGTTTGTGGCACTCGTGCTGCTTATGTTCGTTATCACCTACCGCGACATCGTCAAGATATGGTGACGGATCGGATTTGTTGACAAAATTTTTGACGGGGAGTATACTGGGAGAAGCTTAGTACTAAACCAGTCGCGCGATATCGCGGATCTTGCGAGGCCGGCGAAGGGTTTTAAGAAGGGCATAGGTCGTTTATTAGTGAAGACGAAAGACAAGAGACGAAAGACAAAGGCGTTGAGCATGAGTCTTTTGTCGTTAGTCATTTCGGATATTTTCGTGGCCTTTCAAGATCAGCGAAGCGGAGGCAACGGTGGTTGGCAAGA
>CAYIQI010000029.1:0-6591 GCA_964365545.1 uncultured Candidatus Saccharibacteria bacterium | reverse complement strand
TTTTAATATCCACCATTTCCGGAAACGCGCGGACATGCGCTTCTAATTTTTGCGCCAAGTCAAACCCGGAGATGTGCGGCTCCCCGATCCAATTCTGGATATCGTCGGACACGATGGACTGGCCGCCAAAGGCGTCCGCGATGAGGAGGGTTTTCAAGCGTTTGCGCGCGGTATAGACCGCGGCCGCGGCACCCGCCGGTCCCCCGCCGATGATGATGATGTCGTAAAGCATAAATCAGGAGGCCTTTTCCAATTTCAATTTCATTGCCGTAAAACTGCCCGCCGCAAAACCAAGCGAATAAATCACGATCGCAATCATGCCGCGCGCCTGGCCAATCCGCGTGATAATATCATAAAGCACCCACACGCTCAACATACTCACCAAAAAAGAAAATAATCCCACGAGCAAAGCGCGTTCCCGATGCACGAAGCGCATATTCAGGATAAACAAAAATTCTGTATGGCGCCGGCAAAGAAATAAATGGCGAGAAAATAATCCATAAATCATATAGTGAGACCACTACAAAACTCTTTTTCGTAGCGAACCGGCACCCTTTCGTGCGAGACAAGGAAGGACGAGGAGAGCGTACTTGGTAAAGTACGCCGACGAGGACTGACGCAGTCGGAGCCGAAAGGGTGCCAGTGCAGCAGAAAAGGGAGTTTTGTAATGGTCTCAGTGGGTCATCCGCGAACCATTGGCGTCCAATACTTTAATTTTATCACAACCCCGGCCGCCGTAAACAGCGCGATAGCGATCATAAAAATGAAGAGACCGTAATGCAACGCGACACCCCCCAGATAATAGAAAAGGAAACCGACGGGTATCTCAACAAGGAGTGTCGCCGTAAGATACGTGCGAAACGGCATCTTGGTCAGTCCCGCGGCGTAATTTACAAAATCAGAAACAAGAAGCCCCAAAAACCTCAATCCCACAAACGCCCAAAATTGTTTTCGTTGAGAAATCGTTTCCTGCCACCGATGAATCTCCCGAAGCGGAGCAAAATGCGCCACCACCGGCTCGTGGAATCTGCGCGCGATAAGGAAAGCGCAGATTGAACCAATCATCGACCCGAGAAAATTGTAAAGCCACGCCTGCCACCACGGCAGGATCGCAATACTTGCAAACATGATGGGTGAACCGGGGATGGGTGCGACTACCACCCCCAGAAAACGAAGCCCGATGACCGTAACCGGAGCAACATATGGATAATTGCGTACCAAATCCGCGGCGAACTCAAAAGAGCGGCTTGAGACAAGCGGCAAAATAAAAATCACCGCGATCACTATTCCTCCAACAAGCCAAATGACGCGTTCCCTATATTTTGACATACATCATTGCATACTCTTCGGATCCACCCCGTTAGAGAAAGACATGAAAGATGCGCGTGCAGAAAACTGTTTTTTCCATCCACATCATTTATTGTCTCCCTTCTTTTCTTCTCTAATGGGGTCCACGCCGGGCATGGTGTCGGGCACGAACTCGGGACCGCGGTTTTTATACCCTTTGTAAAACGCGCGGATCTGGTTGAGTTGCTCATCCGTGATATCGCCGCCAACAAGATTTATTTTCAAAAGCCGCGTCCATGCCGCGACCGCGACATCGCTATCATTTGCCTGCCGCGGCGCCATGACTAATTTTGAGCCGCCGAACTCCTGCACGATACTTTTTAGATGCTCCACGACATGCGCGTCCACGGACGGCTTGTAGGAAATCCAGACGCCGCCGTGCTCCATGTTGTGGATAAATAACTTGTCGTTGACTTCGTAATCATACACGCCCCAGTTGGCGGGCGAGCCGTAATGGGGGCCTGAAGTCGGCGGATTGGAATTGTAAACAAATTCACGATCCAGCGGGACATGCTCCTGCCCCTGATTATCATACGACTCGCCCGGAGCGTTTTTTACGCTCCGTCGACTTACCGCAATCCCGACATATATCAATCCGCCGATAGCGGCGGCGATAACGGCCGCGATAATAATTTTGCGCACGCGCCTACGCCGCGCCGCATCAGCGGCGCGCTCGCGTTTCATTTCCCCTTTTGACGCCTCTTGCGATAGAGATTGTTCTTGCGTATCTTGTGTATCCATAAAACGCATTCTACTACATCCATCTACTTTTCCGCAATCATTTTCTTAAATTCCTCCACCATCGGCACTTCATCCGCCTCCGTGCCATAAATCTGTGATACATAATAGGCAGTCCAGTCGGCAATCGTCGCGGATGCAAACATTTTTTCAAACGCCGTGGCGCCCGCCATCTCTACTGCCGCGGCCTGAAGGCCGCGGACTCGATACATCTCCTCGGTAATCACCATGCGTTTCTGCACTTTGGGATGATCCGCAGTATCGCGCAGAAAAATAAAAAAGAATTTCTCCGAGAGGGCGCGCGTCGCGTCCACCGCATCAAATCCCGTCATCTCATTGTGATTCAACTCCGGCACGATATTGTAAAACGCCGGTATCTTGCCGGTCTCATTGAATTTTATTTTCCAGTTGT
Source organism: uncultured Candidatus Saccharibacteria bacterium (assembly GCA_964365545.1). Taxonomy (GTDB): domain Bacteria; phylum Patescibacteriota; class Minisyncoccia; order Sungbacterales; family HO2-52-23; genus 2-02-FULL-52-23. The sequence goes on along the minus strand of CAYIQI010000029.1, from coordinate 4,094 downwards.
AGGCGAGCGCGCGATTGCGTTGCGACGCATAGATCACCGGCACGCATCCCTTCATTTTTTCCGCAAGTGCCTTGCCTTCACGCTCATAGCCGTCCATCCCTGCCGCAAGAAAATCCGCCAATCCCGCGGTTTGCGCAAGTGCCGCATCCTCGCGCAAAAGCGCAAGCAATCCACGGATACTCAAACCGATAGCCGAACGCGGCTGGATGCCGGTATCCGGAAACTGGATAAATGGCGCGCCCGATGCGCGCGCGAGATCGCGCAGTCGCCCCCCGACAGCGAGTGCCGCGCGCGCGATCCCGCGCCGCCCCGCCTCCTCAAACCCATCTATCGTCTCCTCGGTATTGCCCGAATACGAGCTTGCAATCACGAGCGTACGCGCCCACGCGCCATCGGACAAATGCGGCAGGCCATAGTCGCGGTGCGAAATAATGTCCAGCTCCGGCTTCCCGATTTGCAAAAACCCGGGCGCCAAGTTTGACCCGCCCATGCCAAGCACGATAAAGCGCTCGTATGTCCCGAGTTTCTCTTTATGTTCAATCTCCGGCGCAAACCCAAACTGCGCCGGAGAATTTTTTATTGCGTCGTACATCATAGATCACCTATCACTTTCGTCATTGATAATGATTATTCACATCAATGATTTCAACCGTGCTGCCGTCTCTGAAAATAAAAATTGCCCGATGCTTTCGGTCAATCCGGAAACTCCAAATCCGCAAGTGCCGCGGCTCAAGCAATTCCGTTTCCAAACTCGGGTAGGACGGGTTGTATTCAAAAAGCGACTTTTGTTTTTCAAACTTACGCTCCAACTCCCGTTGCCGGAGATAATCCACAAGTTTTGAGTGCAACGGGAGGATCTTCATGCGTGAAAATACGAAGACCGCTTGAGGCCCTGTTCAACACTTTTGAGAAACTCCCGCGGATACTTCTTGACGCCTTTGAGCGCCTGCATTACCGCTTTGCGGCTTCGCGTTGGCGGCGGAGCGAAAATCTCCTCTTCCACAATCGCGCGCAAATGCTCGTAGCGGAGTTTTTTCTCCACAAGCTCCTGATATTCTTTTTTCGGGATGGTTATGGTCGGCATAAATTCATCCTATCATAGTGCCTCCGTATGTTCAATTATTGAACGCTCTGTCCCCTGCATTGGTCGCGCAGGGCAAGACAAACAGGCCTCGCTGGCGGAGGATGGTCAAAAAATTGAGATGGTAAGAAGTGGTGAAGCGCAAGAATTACTTCTTGGGGAGGAACTTCATCATCTTCGTGCCGCAGACCGTGCAGACGCCGCGCATGGCACGGCGCTCGCCGCCCTTGCCCACGAAGGTCTCAATCTTCGTGTCCTTCATCTCGCGGTCCTTCTCGCGACACTTTACGCAATATCCTGTATCCATATCCCTATCCTACTCCTTCCTAAAAAAATAGCAAATCATTCTTCAGTAAAAGAAAAAGGCGCCCATGCCATACGACATGGACGCCACCTCAAAAAAGAACTCTCGCCATTATTTACACCGATACCATGGCACCCTCTTGTTCCGCATTCTCCAACCGCGCACGCATAAGAAAATCTTGCACGCGCCGCTTTTCAATCTCTCGCCGCCACGCGCGCGTCAACCTAAGACACTGGAACGAAAAGGGTAAAATACCACAGATGTCCATTATAAATCCGTGGCGTGCGGATGATGTGCCGCTGTTTGCCGAGAACCCCATGTGTAGCAACTGGCAACCCGTTACATAATCGCCGTATATTTGACCCAAAATACACTACTTAGCAGATCCTATATTGAGATCTTCAATCTCAATTTCATCAAACCACCCAGGACGCACTCTATCCATCAATTCCGCACCCCGCGCCGCCCGTCGATCAACCATTCTTTTCATGACCCATTCCTCTCTCAAAAAAATATCCATAAAAATCACTCCGCCATCACGCACTTGCGCTCTAGAAACTCGCGACCATGCCCGACATCAGTATTGATCGGTTTACCCTCCTTACACAAAGGACACTCCGCCTCATCCCACGCATCCATCACGATATTCACGAGTGAATATAATATCGGCACATCACCTACATCCTGCGCGGTAACACCCCCACGATTGCAAAGCGCTCCCACACCGATCACATTGCCGCCACACGCACGAACCGCTTCCACAACTTTTCTTACCGATGCGCCGGTGGTCATCACATCTTCAACCACCAAAACATTTTTGCCGGCGATAATCCGGTCATAGCCGCGCCTGATAACAAAGGCGTCTTCATTCGTAGATTTTTCCGCATAGAGCGCCAGTACCTCGCGTCCGGTAAATGCCGTAAGGTGGTATGCGATCCATTGGGAAAGTATCACACCCCCGACCGCAGGCGCGATCACCGCATCAATCTTATCATAGCCGGAAAATTCATAGGCAATCACGCGGCAAACAAATGATATTTTTTTTGTGTGCGGATACAGCGCGTCTTTGTTGATATACGCCGTACCGTGCTTGCCGGACGCATATACGATATGGCTTCCTACGATGACGGCGCCAACGCCTCCCAAAATGCGCAGAACTTGATCTTCTTCCATGAGCCGCCCCCTTCCTATCGAAACCGATTGATCAGATTATGCAGTTTCAGGGTCTCGCGGCGCGCTGCCTCCGCAAAATCCTCGCCCTGCGAAGCAAAAATGATGCCACGCGAGGAATTGATGATCATGCCCTGTCCGCGGCTGTCCTTACCAGCACTCACAACCTCCTGCACCTGTTGTTCCAACGGAACATCCTTTTGCTGAAACCCGACTCCCGGAATAAGAATCGGCATATCGCCCACGATCTGCCGCACTTCCCGCAGTTCATCGGGATATGTCGCGCCGACGACGAGCGCGCAGTTGCTGTTCTTGTTCCACTCCGTAGCGACCTGACGCGCTACGAACTGATAGAATGGAATGTCTCCTTCCGGAATTTCACGACCGAGACGAACCTCGAAATCGTGGAAAATCTCCAGAGAAACACCCACTCGCAAATCCTGAAACTCTCCCGCGCCCGGATTGGATGTGCGGCAGAGTACAATAATCCCCTTGTCCTCTCTGTCCAAAAACGGCTGTAACGCTTCGGCTCCCAGATACGGATGCACGGTGATCGCGTCCGCTTGTAGATAGCTAAACGCCGCTTCTACATAGCCCGCGTTGGTGCTGCCGATATCCGCACGCTTTGCATCGAGAATCACCGGAATATCCGGCGCGGTTGCCAAAATATGCGCAATGGTTCTGTTCAGAGCCGTTGCACCCTGACGCCCATATGCCTCGTAGAATGCAGAGTTCGCCTTATAGGCACACACGATGTCCTTGGTTGCTTCCACGATTGCTTGATTGAAAGCAACAATCGTATTGGCAACATCGACTTCGGATTCGTTACCGCTCCGATATGCGGATTCAGGGATTTTATCAAAATCGCTGTCCAACCCGACGCATACAAATTTGTCCTACGCCCATTGCGCTTCCAGCATCTCACGGAAATTTCTCTCGCTCATCGCGTTCTCCTTCCCCTACTAAATTATTCTATTGACAAGGTGCTCACACCCAACAAAGCACCGCCTCGTTGATGACGCCAAACATAGCAGAGATGAGGAAAAAAATCAATAAAAGCCGCCCCGCAGGGCGGCTTTTATTCCCGTATCTTAAAATCATCCGAAGGTAAAGGTAAACGCGCGCAGGCCCGGGGATTCAATAATTATCTCAATCGTGTGCTCCCCGTACGCTGAATCGTGGATCAGGCGGTAGAGCCGGTCTTCTTTTATCACGGCGGTGCCCGACTTATCTTTGGCGATGTCTTCTCCAGCCGCTGACACATCAATGGGACTGCCGTCGCGCAACACTTTTATTTTCGCGCCGGCCGCAGCACTCGCGACAAAATAAACATCATGGCTCGCATATTTGAAAATTATCTTCGCGCTCGCGCTTTTATTCTCCGCAAACTCTTTTTCAAAATTCCAGTCGCCGGCAAGATACAGCGCGTTTGCCGCAATCGCGGACGGCCCGGACAAATGCTGTATGCCTCCGGTGTGCGAGGCGCCGTTGCTTAAATATTCGTTGCGGCCTGCGCCAAAATATATTTCCGGGCTTCCT
>CAYIQI010000028.1:0-6683 GCA_964365545.1 uncultured Candidatus Saccharibacteria bacterium | reverse complement strand
GGTTTCCCCATTCGGACACCTCCGGATCAAAGGTTGCTCGCCACCTCCCCGAAGTTTATCGCAGGCACGCCACGTCCTTCATCGCTTCTCAAAGCCAAGGCATCCACCATACGCCCTTATTTTCATCTACCCAATTCAACACACATCTTCATCACGCACTGCATAAAAACCGTGTAGTACGAATGAGTCAATTGTCAAACTACAGACATACTGCCTGTCTACTGTTCTATATAATTCTATCAAGGTTGAACCTCGATAGAATTAATAAGTAGACGACTTCCGTTATCAGCCCTCGGATACCTGCTTTTCAGCAGACATCCGACGACCGACACAATGCCCTATTGGAGACAAACAAAAAGCCGCATATCTGCGGCTCATTTCCGCTAAAATCAGCATGGGAGTTATCCCCTGCTTTTATGAGCCGCTCCCGGTATGATTGGCGTGTGATTCAACATTATTGTTTTTAGTATACTTATACGCAAAATCTTGTCAATAAGCAAAATGTCGGCAACGCCCGTCCCGATATCGGGACGGGCGTTGCGTCGTTATCCCACAACTTATTTCCTCAACTCGCTCCGCACGCGATCCAGGATGGAGCTTGCCATGTCTTTGCCGCCAAGGCCAAATGCAAGACCGAATGCAATCGCGAGCGCCGCGACAAATCCGGTCACAATGGTCTGGATAAGCGCGCCTGCAATACCAAGCTGCGGCAAGACCACCAAAAACGCAAATACCCAGATTGACCAGCGTACCACGAGGCCGACCAACGATCCGCGGTATCCGGCGGCTTCAGCCGATCCGCGCACCACGCGTTCCAGCACATCCGCAACCAATGCGGCAATAATCAAGATGAGTGCTGCCACCACGACATTAGGGACATACAAAAGGACATTTTTCAGAAAGTCCGATACGCCGATAAGGCCAAGGATATTGACCGATGCGAGTAGAAACGCGATCATAAGGGACACTTTGACGAGCCAACCCATAAAAGCCCCTGAATCAAGCTTCCACCCGGCGCGCTCAACCGCGCGACCCACATCGAGCTTGTGCAAAAGCGCGTCCACGCGCAACGAACGCACCAGCTGTTCTATGATTTTGCCAACCGCCTCTGCCACCACCCAGCCGATGATAAACACGATTACCGCGCCGATCAGCGAAGGGACAAACGCCGCAACCGATGTCCATACTTCCTGCAGAGACGCGACGATCACATCACCCCATGTTTGAAGTATCATAAATAAAAAAATTAAATGGTTAAAAGCGAAGAAAGATATGAAATCGGCAATCCCCTCTCGACCCGATAGGAATTGCTTTTTTTGATGACTTATTTTATTATAGAACACGAAGCGTATAAAACAAAACCAAGTTATCCACATGCTCTCCTACAATGATCTCAAAAAAGGCGTTCTGTTTGTCCGCGACGGCAAGCCGTATGAGGTCGTGGAGTCCAGCTTCTCGCGCATGCAACAGCGTAAAGCCGTGGTGCAAGCGCGCATCCGCGACCTTACCAATGGCAAGATCACGGAGCTCACGCTCCAGCCGAGCGATTATTTCGAAGAAGCGGACATTGTCAAACGCCCGCTGACTTTTCTTTACCGGCATCGAGATGATTTCGTATTTGCCGAGCCGGGAAAACCGCAGTCCCGATCCACCCTGACAAAAGAAAAAATGGGCGACGCCGGCCGCTGGCTCAAACCCAACACCGAGGTTACCGCGGTCTTTTTCAATGATGCCCTGCTTACCTTTTCCGTGCCGATCAAAATGGATCTGCAAGTGACGGAGGCGCCGCCCGGCATCCAGGGAGACCGCTCGCAGGGCGGCACTAAATCCGTTACGCTCGAAACCGGCGCCGTCATCCAAGCGCCGCTTTTCATCAATACCGGCGACATCATCCGCGTGAACACCGAAACCGGCGATTACGTTGAACGCGTGGAAAAAGCGTAGAATTAGAACCTCACCGTATCGCCCGGCTCCATCACATTCTTTTTTTTCTCGCCTTCTTCTTTTTTTATTTCCTCTCTTTTGGCTTCCTCTTGTTTTGGCGGGGAAGTTTTTTTTCGCTCTTTGAGCGCCTCATTCAATGTTTTGCGCAGATCATGCATGTCTATTTTTCCTGCCGCCGATACCCGCCTTTCGTGCGCCCCTATCAGCGGTGATATCACGGCGGATTGGGACCCGGCGGTATTTTCTTTCGGCTTGAGCTGGACAAGAGAAATCGGCTTTGTCACCGGTGCGGAGCGCACCAAGGGTCGACTACGGATATGCCCCGCATTCATTGGCGGCCGCGGGGTGAAGTGGGATACGGTATTTCCTCCCCCAACACGCGGGGGCATCGGGGATCTTCGCACCAATGGCTCACCGCGCCGCCCGCCGGCGGCAGGTGCATAGTGCGGCTTTGCCCCGGCATTTATAGTTTGCGCGTGAGGGCGTATGCCGCCGGTATCTTGTTGCGGCCGCGGACGCGCTCCGGCAGAAGCCTGACCTATCTGCGAGCCGCCCATCGGAGCACTCCTCGCTGATGGCGCGCCGCCTGCTGGTAAACCTCGCTCTTGCGTGCGGCCCGCTGCCACAGCCGGCGCGCCAAATTCAATGCCCAAACCGCCGAGCGTATCGGAGAAATTGCTTCTCCCCAGTTGCGGCATGCGCTCGGGCAATGGGATCAGCTTGCCGTCTTCAATCTGTTTGAGGCACGACAGACAATACACCGGCCGCTTGCCATCGGGCTTGAAAGGCACCGTCGTATTCTTGCCGCAGTTCCAACAGATGGTTTCGTGCATCTTGCCGTCGTCCTGCTGTTCTTTCGGCCCGCCGTCATCTCCCATGAGCCCGCTCCAGCGCGCAATCGCCGTCTCCACCTCAAGGCGGGGCCTGCCGTAACGCTCGCGCGAAACGAGCATGATTTTTTCCTTCATCGTCGGATCATGCGAAAACTTCAGTGGCGGCAGTGTCACCGCGGAAAACGGCCGCGAGGTCACGCCATTGACCATCAGTTTAAGATAGATGTGATGATTGGGCAGATTGACAATATCTTGGGGCATAAACTCGGGCTCAAATTCTTTTTCCAGAAACTCGGCGTCCTCCGCCCCCACGCGAAACACAATCATAGTTCCGACATTGCCGAATACCGCATCCCGCACTTTTGTGGAGGTATCGCTCACCAGCTGTCCGGTGTACTGATGTGCGATCGTGAGATCCAGCCGGTATTTGCGCGCCTCGGAGAGGATGCTCGCAAACGAATCCGTGGCAAAATTCTGAAACTCGTCCACATACAGGAAAAAATCCTCCCGCTCCTCCTCGGCGATCCGCACGCGCTCCATTGCCGCCAGCTGTATTTTGGTAATAATCATGGCACCGAGCAATTGCGAATTATCCTCGCCGATCCTGCCTTTGGACACATTGACGAGTAAAATCTTCTTGTCATTCATCACCGCCGGAATATTGAGCGTGGATTTCTGCTGTCCCACGATATTGCGCACAAACGAAGTATTCAAAAACTGCCCGACCTTGTTTTGGATCGGCACGATTGCTTCGTTGCGAAACTGGTCCCTCCATGTCTCATACTCGTGCACCCAGAATGAGCGCACCACCGGGTCTTTGACATTGGCGATGATTTTTTCGCGATACTCTTTGTCCACCAAGATGCGCGGGATGCCAAGCAGCGTCGTGCCCGGCGTATCCAGAAGCGCGAGGATGCAGTTTTGCAAAATGTACTCCATGCGCGCGCTCCAGACATTGGCCCAGATTTTGGTGAAAATACCGAGCAAGTCGGATACGACCAAATGTTTATATCTGACATCCGGCACTTCCAGCACATTGAAGCCAATGGGGTAGTCCGCATCCACCGGATTGAAATATATCACATCGTTGATGCGCTCCGGCGGGATCTGCGCGATCAGCTCCTCCACAAACTCGCCGTGCGGATCAATAATCCCGATGCCCCGGCCCGCATGGATATCCTGCAGAGCCATGTTTTTGAGAAGCACGGTCTTGCCGGTGCCGGTTTTGCCCACGACATAGATATGCTGGCGCCGGTCTTTGAGCTTCACGCCAAAAACCTTGTCCGACCCGCGGAAATTGGTTTTTGCGAGAAAAGTGGTTGTTTTTTCGTGCGGAATTTCCATACCGGTATTATACCACACTCCCAACACCAAACAAAAAAGCGAGCCCATCCCGTAAAGCGATGGACTCGCTGACTATCACGAAAATTCCTGCAATGGCAATTTGTCTAACATCGCCGATGCATACTCATGCGGTAAATAGGCATAACCGGAATTGCGCCGGTTTTCATTTTTTCTTGCAAATCCTCGGCGAGCGCGTGCTGGTCATACCCCAGACAGATAGTATCCGGCTGATATTTTTTGATGACGTCGTACATCCCGAGTTCGGGGTCGCCGAGTACGGCGCGTGCCGACTGGTCGGCGCGCGCAATCACCGCAAGCCGCTCATCTTCGCTGTGCCGCGGCGTTTTGTTTTTCAACAACCTCACTTGTTCGTCACGCGCCACCACGACGATCAACTTCCGGCCATGCGTTTTTGCCTCGCGCAAAAACGCGCGATGTCCTTCATGGAACCCATCAAACACGCCGAACACCATAATTTTTTCCCCGGCGGGCATTTTCCGTCGCCATATCTTAAAAATCATCGCGAGACCGATAATCCCGTCGCGGAAGCGTATCTTTTTCCCCTCGGAAAAAGACCGCGGATTGTACCGTATCGGTATTTCGCAGATCTTGTATCCGCGTTTCAGAAGCAGGCATGTCGCCTCCGCCTCAAACTCAAACCCGGCGCTCGTGATACCAAGCTCCTTGAGCGCCGATGTCCGCAATAATTTATAACCGGTATACGCGTCCGTCAGCCGCGACCTAAACAAAAGATTGATGCATCCGGTCAACACCGCAACGCCCAGCACATAATGCGGGTAGCCGCGTCGCTCCGGGGCGATATTCCGTGAGCCGAATACCGCGTCCGCGCCGGTTTTCTCCATTGCCGCAAGCAGGCGCGGAATATCCGCCGGATCATACTCCAGATCCGCGTCTTGAATGATTACCGCGTCGCCGCATGCCTCGGCAAGGCCGGTGCGAATGGCAACGCCCTTGCCGCGATTCGCCACATGGAAAAACGCCTTGACGCCGCTCCATTGTTTCAAAATCGCGGACGTGGCATCAACCGATCCGTCATCCACGACAATAACCTCCCGCTCCCACTCGCCGAACGGCACGGCCACCAACGCATCCAGCACCGCGGCAATGGTTTTTTCCTCATTGTAAACGGGAATAATAATTGAAAGCTTCATAAATTTGGCGCCATTCTGAATGCGGAGCGCGGAATCTCATGGCTTGTAATCACGGACTGGTTTGGTCCGTCCCTGCGCACAAAAACAATCGCCGCCTCATCCGCATATACCGGCACCCACAAAGGGTCCGCGACACGGCGCGCGAGAAACGCCTGCGCCCACGGCGTGAGATCCCGCCAGTAAAAAATAATCGCGTTGAATCCGAATCGCGCCGACTCCTCCTGCCATTTATCCTCCCGCTCCTGCATCGGCACATAGACATCTTGGAAGAAAGATGCGGGATACGCCTCCGGACGATTATCCACGAATACGCGTTCGCCGGGGAACAGATAGTAAATCAGATAGCCGCCGATATCGTAGTTATTGAATAGCGGGCCGCGGATACTCTCGCGCAGGAAAAAATCAGCGGCGCCGGAAAAGCCATGGCTTCCCGCGGCGCGCAATCCGATCCCCCATCCGCCGTCCTTGTACCGATCCCAAAACGCCGGATTGATGACAAATAAAGACACAAACAGGCATCCTGCGACAAGTACCAAGCCCGCATAATACTGGGCGGGAAATCCCTTTTTTGCATTCACGCTTCGCAGAAAAATTGCAATCAGTGCGATTGCAAACATGCCGAACAGCGCGAAGTTACGCACCGCGGTCAACCCGAGAAAACTCATGCCGAGCGCCAGCAAGATCAAAAAAGGTGAAAATGTTTCTTTTTTTTGCCATACGCGCACGAAATAAAAAACGCACGCCGCCACAAGCCCTGCAAATAATATTTTAAAATACAGCGACGGCGGATACCCGATCACGCGATCCAAAAACCACACGGACTGATTTTCCAGCAGGCGATAGCCGTAATTGTTGAAAATCTTGACTGGATACAGTATGCCGCGGATGCCTGCGGGATTTGCGAGCGCGGCAATGCCGGATGCCGCGCCGACAAGCGCGAGCGCCTGCAGGCGCTCGCGCGCATCCCGCCTCTTTTGCGCCAGCCACCGATACGCGGCCTCCCCACTGCCAAGCGCAATCAATACAAATCCAAAAGGGAAATAGATGTGGCTATTTACCCAGAGCACTATAAGCGCGGGCAGTATCCACAGCCATCGCTTGCCAATGTTGCCTTCAAGGTAATTCCATATTATCCCCAAAAATACTCCCGCTAAGAGATAACTCATGGCTTCGGGTCGCACTTCGGCGCGGCTCGCGACAAGCGGTACCGCGATAATTGCCGCAAGCAATGCTCCCGCAAAACTGCCCTCACGGATGCCAAGGGCTAAAAAAACACCCAGTGTCGCTACGCTCACCGCGATAAAAAAAATGTGCAATCCCGCAAATCCCGCCGCTCGTTCAATCAGGTAAAATACGGCTCCTGTCCCCCAATGATGATTGATAAAAGGAT